>JAFQGP010000083.1 GCA_017415485.1 Clostridia bacterium | reverse complement strand
CTGCTCGATAAGGTAGTTGGCGGTTAGATATAAAAAGTATCCCTTATTTTCGCTCATAAGGGCAAAAACAAGGGAAAATACATAACAGTTGAGTTTGTAATCAACGAAAAACCCAGTAATATCAAGGTTTTTTAGAGCATAGGACAGTTAATGTCTGATAAATTGGAATTTGTCGGGTAATTTCAGTCAGACCATATAAAATTTGAATATTTCCTTTGCCCAGCCGAGCCAAGACGGAATGTTTGCATCAAGCCATTCCACAATCAATGGCATATCCGCAGAGGATAGCGTTCCAATGTGGCTGTAAACACTTCCTTCCGCAACCGATTCGCCTATTGCAATCAATGCGTGGGCGTGGTCGCCGACAGCAACATATTTGCCAATCGCGAGTGCACCTGATGAGAAACAACCTACTGAAAGCGCACCGAAGGACACAAGTCCTACGCCGATCGCGCCTGCCGCAAATAAGCCGAGTGCAATAGAGCCAACCGCAAGAAGTCCGAGTGAGAAGGTTCCGGCAGAGATCAGACCAAGGGACAGAATTCCGATGGAAACGATACCGAGAGATAAGAATCCAAGGGAGAAGATTCCTCTTGACATAAGTCCTATGGAGAACACGCCGCGTGCCCTGAGTCCTATGGCAAAGAAACCGTGGGCGTTGCGACCGATATGGTAAAGAGGCATTCCGAACACCATTTTTTCGCTCTTGCGCTCGTGAAATTGCTTTTTGATCTTATCCCAAAACGTTTCGATTTCTTTAGGTTTGATGTCTTGCTTTTCGGTAATGTCCTCATTTAAAAGATAGTCCATCGAGCAATCAAACAATTTCCCCATTTTGACAAGCTTATCGGTTTCCGGGTAGGCTATATCCGACTCCCATTTGCTGATGGACTGACGGGAAACGCCGAGAATATCGGCAAGCTGCTCTTGCGTGTAATTCAGTTCTTTTCTTTGTTTTGCTATTTTTTCGCCAAGTGTCATAACCTTTTTGCTCCTTTATGTTTTCTATCGCCGCGATGCCATTATTGTAGCACGGCAGAAGAAAACATACCACCAATTCGACGTTTCTTTATGTAAACTTTGGGTTGCGTTTAAGAAATAGCAACGATTGTGCTATTAATCATAAAATTCTTATTTATCGATGAGATAATTATATCACAAAACCGAGATCAAGTAAACCCGTATCCTGTAAACAATCGAAAATATCCTTTCTACATAGCCAAATGCTTATCAGCCAAGCGTTTGGCTTTTTTTATTTGCAGAAAGGATGATAACAGATGAATGCAATTATCTCAAGGGGCGACAAAACCGCCCACGTTCAACTTTCTGTCGGGCGAAAACAGTTGTCCGGAGCTCTCTCGTATTTGGGGGCGAATCACACCTCCGATTACGACCTCAGAT
Source organism: Clostridia bacterium (assembly GCA_017415485.1). GTDB lineage: Bacteria > Bacillota > Clostridia > Oscillospirales > CAG-272 > CAG-390. The sequence continues at coordinate 4,682 of JAFQGP010000083.1, read as the reverse complement.
ATAATGAGGAAAACAAAGACGGACTCAAGGTGTCGCTGGAAAGCTTCGGAATGGCAGAAAACGCAATTGCCAAGGCTCTCCCCGTTGGCTTCCGCCTTTACACGCTCAATGAAGCACTCACCTTGATGGGCAACCTCCCCTATCAGAACAGACGAGAGGTCGAGAATACATAGATTTCTTTGCAAGCATGGAGCAGCACCCCGGAAGACATCGGTCAAGTGTAACTTCCATCATCGCCAAGAAATGGTAAAATCCGAAAGCGAAAGCTTTCGGATTTTTTATGCAAACCGTTGATGATATACAATCCCACGGATTGATGCCATACACGGCGTTGCCGTGATTCCATACATCACTTTGTGATGATTCCATACCGCAACAAGTTGCGGATTACATACACGCCTTCGGCGTGATTTGGAGGCCTTACGGCCTCCAATACTCCGCAATCGTTTCCTTCGCGAGCTGAACATACCTCTTGCCGCGATCATAGTCGCCGAAGATGGTGCCTACTTCTCTTTGCGCTACCTCGAACAGACAGCCGCTCGCGGCTTGGCTGATGCCTTTGAAGCATTTTCTTATCGCGTCCTCATCAAGGGGACCGGGATCGGTCACGAATTCGGCGCGCGGCTTGCTGTAATATACGACTCGGCTGCCGCGCAGGTACTCGCCGATCTGCTCCTCGTTGTTGAAGGGCGACACCGAAAGCTTGCGCAGGTTGTCCCACTTGGAAAGATAATCGACCCAGATGTTATCCACTCTTTCGCAACAGCCGTAGGAGAGCAAGCCGAAGCGCTTGACCATGCGGTCAAAATAGGGATAGACGAATTCCCCGTACATCGCGGGAGAGACCGCGGTGGTTTCCTGCGATTCAAGGAAGCCCCAGATCTGCTTTGTGGACGTGATCTCGCCCTCGGCGGGGAGCTCGTCGGTAAAGGCGAAGGACTCCTGCGCCACGCTTGAGAATCCGTTCGTCGGGAGAAGCAGCTTGTTCTCTTCCAGATAATCATAGTACCGCTCGTACACCTTCGTCGCCATATCCATCAGCTCGTGCAGCTTTTCGGGGCAGTCGTACATCGACATGTAGTAGGTCTCCATGCTGACCAGCTTCACAAGCGGATTGGTGATCGCGCCGCGCAGGGACGCCTGCATAATGCGCGAGGGGAGAATGTCGCCGAAAATGCTGTCCGCAAAAGCGCACCATTCACGCGTGCCCTCCATATCGACCGTAATTCCGCCGCCGAGGAAAATGTCGAAATCAGCTTCAATATCGTCGGTCAGCGGTTCGATATGAAAGCCGATCGAGTCCTTTGCTTTGGTGATGACGGGCTGTGCGCCGAAGGGCGAGCCTTTCACAAAAACATTTACGTCAAATCTGTCCGAAACGGGCGTGTCATCGTCAAAAAGCTCGCGCCCGACCATCGAGGACAGAAGCTGCCACTCGAGCCGTCGCGCCTCATTGCCCTCGCAACGCATACGCGGGGTGATGACCTCGCGCGTAAAATTTGAGAACAGCAGTCTCACCGTCGGCGTGTCGCGCAAGCCCTTCGCCTGCTTATCCCACATCGCAAGGATCTCATCGTTGCGCGGACAGTTTGCAAGCGCCGCCTTACGCGCCGCCAGCTCGCGGAGTATTTCCCTGTCCTTCAAAGATACGTTTATCATAGCAAAAACTCCTATCGGTAATTCTTCTGATTAATTATATCACAACCAACTGCCGATGTAAAGTCTTTTTTGGAAAACACTATGCTTTATTATTTCGGTGCCGCATATTGACTTTGCCGGGGCTTTATGATAAAATAAAGATAGTATTTTGCAAGGAGGAGAAGTTCATGTCACGTATCAAAAAAGCTAATGACCCGGCAACAGACGACTGCGGTCCCCTCAACGGTTCTGTCAGATGGGAGAACCGCGACGGTGTAGTTTATGACGGAGAATGGCGCGACGGCATCCCCCACGGCAAGATGACGATCAAATTCCCCGACGGCAGTCTTATGGTCACAAACTACTACTTCGGAACGATTCACGGACATACCGTTTTGGAAAATCCGGACGGACACCGCCTCGAATGCGAGTTTAGTAACGACCAACCCAACGGCAAGGGCTCTGAAAGATGGCCCGACGGCAGGACCTACGAAGGAAGCTACTCGGACGGCAAGCGTCACGGATACGGAACCATGCGATTCCCCGACGGCGCAGTCTACACCGGCTATTGGTGCAATGATCTGCGGGGCGGGGGCGGCACCTACACAGCCGCGGACGGCACCTGTTATCAGGGCAAGTTCGTGGATGACCTGCTGCAGGGTCAAGGGACGGTCACTTACGGCGACGGCAGACGCTATGTAGGCGAATTTCGCGACGGAAAGAAAAACGGGCAGGGTGTTTTTGACTGGCCGAACGAAGAACATTACGAAGGAAATTTTGAAAACGACGTCCGTTCCGGCTACGGTGTTTATACCGAACCATTTGGCGAGCGTTACGAAGGGCAATGGAAACGCGACTTACAGTGGGGGCACGGCCGCCAAATGTGGCGCGACTATTCCACTTACGAAGGCAAATGGCGGAAAGATTTTATACACGGAAAAGGCGTGACGACCTGGCCGAACGGTGAATCCTATGTCGGCTTCCGCTCCGGTGGCAACTTCACCGGCTGGGGTACCTACACGGACACAAACGGAAAGAAATTCCGCGGGCTTTGGCTGAACGGCAAACTTCTCTTTAACAAAAAAGCACCCACACCCGGCAGTCAGTTTTATTTCACCGGCGAAGGCAAGCGGGAATATACCCACGCCCGTTACGAAGGAGGTTTTCGCGATGGCTTGTGGGAAGGCTACGGCGTAGCGGATTGGGATGACGGTCGCCATTACGAAGGCGAATGGAAAAACGATATGCGGCATGGCTACGGTATTATGTTCAATTCAAAGGGAACGCGCTGTGAAGGCGAGTGGCAGTTTGATAAACTGCACGGTCACGTCAAATATTCCCACTCCAAGCACGACTTTGAAGGAGAATTCGTGAACGGAAAACGTCACGGTCAGGGCATCTTGCGCTTAAAAAACGGTGATGTTTACAAAGGACTCTATAAAAACGACAAAAAGCAGGGTAAGGGTGTCTGGACTCTCGCCGACGGTACACGCATTATCTGCACTTATGCCGACGGAGTGATCGTCGGCGAGGGAGAAAAGTATTTCAGCGACGGCGGCGTTTACAAGGGCGGGCTGAGTCACAATGGTCTTGTTCACGGCAAGGGCGTGTGGGAGCTTCCCGACGGTAGCCGCTACGAAGGCGAACATGACATGGGTTACCGTCACGGAAAAGGCGTGATGACCCTGCCCGACGGTACCAAACAAATCGGATGGTTTGAAAAGGATGAGTATATCGGTCCCGATCAGCCAAATTCATAATAAACTGATGAATAATTTATTTTTCGAGGCACAACAATGACAACCTTTACCGCTACGCTGACGCCGATGCTGACGCTGTTTGCCTGCATTGCGCTTGGATTCATACTCAGCAAGTGCAGGATCCTGCCCGAGGGGTCGGGCAAGGTCATGGCTAAAATGGAGACCTGGATCTTCTGTCCCGCGCTCAATTTTACCACAATGGCATACTTTTGCACGGTCGATTCGATCGGCGAGCATTTTATCAATATCATTCTCTCATCCTTCGGCGTTCTGCTTGCCGTGGGATTATCGATCTTTCTCGCCCGCTATTTCGTCAAGGAAAAAGGCGCCGAGCGCGGGGTATATCACTATGCCCTGGCGTTCGCGAACAGCGGATATATGGGCGACCCCATCGTTCTTGCGCTGTTTGGCGAGGTTGCGCTTTCCTATTACAAGCTCTACTGCCTGCCGATCCAGCTGATGATCTATTCCTGGGGCATCAGCGTTATGACGCCGAGCAATGAAAAAAAGGGCGGCTCGTGGCGGCGTTTGATCAATGCACCCACGATCGCGATGCTTCTCGGTATAGTTGTCGGGCTCAGCGGCGTCGGCAAATACATTCCCGGATTTCTGACAAACTCGCTCGACACGCTCAAGGTCTGCATGGGACCCGTGGCAATGCTGCTTGCGGGCGTGACGATCGCGAAATACGACTTCCTTTCGATGCTGAAAAACAAAAAGGTTTACATAGCGACCGCGCTGCGGCTCACCTTGCTGCCCGCGATGATCGTGTCGTTCACATTCGGCCTTAAAACGCTTGCAAACGCCGCGTTTGGGCTCGAGATCGGCAACGACGTGCTTTTTCTGACCTTTTTTGCCACCGCGCCCGCGCTGGGACTGAACACCGTCATCTTCCCCGAAGCTTTCGGCGGCAATCCCGAGACCGGCGCAAGTATGGCAATGATCTCGCACACCCTCTGCGTCATCACGATACCACTAATCTACGCCCTTATGGTTGCGCTGTTCGGGGTGCCGTTTCAATAAAACAACTCGTTCGCCATCGGCGAACATATCGTACCGTTTGCCGCAGGCGAACGGTATATCGTATAGTTTGCCTTCGGCAAACTATATATCGCATGAGCGCAGCGAATATATCGTGTTTATCAACTGCATACTATTCACCTGCAATCAGTGGGATGAGTCATTATGATATATTTTACTATTCTTGGTAAGAAGAGTGCTAAAATTACATCGCGCGCTCTCCTTTCACCGCTTCCGCGGTCCCAAGCTGCGGGACGCAGGTAG
>JAFQGP010000082.1 GCA_017415485.1 Clostridia bacterium | reverse complement strand
GCAACTATTTGCGCTCAAAATTGAGTTTAGCAAATTGTTTCAATATAATATTCCTTTTAATATAGTGAATTGAATTATTAATTAGTACGATATTTACTGTTAAAACTAAATGATTGCACAAAAACTCAGGCTTCTCCTGGGAGAAGCTCCCGCCGCAGCGGGTGATGAGGGGACACCCAGAAAATTTTGTTCGCACTTGCTTATCAGATGCGATATGCAAGTGCTTTTTGTTTAATTGCTACAAAAGATCTGTATCAAAAACCATTCGAGCCAGCACCTTTATTTATATTACTGTAATTCATCAAGAAAATAAGCCCTTGTATTGGCATAATTTCCGTTCGCGTCCTTGACTGTGAGGCGGAAGTAGAAATCGGTTTCCTTGACCTCGAAGGATGCCTCGGTGATCGGGTTGCCGTCCTTGATCTCGGGTGTGCGGGCGCGGCGGCGGCCGGCGGTATAGAGGTGGATCGCGGCGGCATCGGAGCACTTGATATAGACTCTGCCGTCCTCATAATAGAGCTCCGTGATCTCGGGGCCCGAGGAAGCGTAGGTATCGCCGTTTTCGATAGCATTCAGGATATTTTCGTGCGTGAGCGACTCTGCCTTGACCATTGTCCACGCCTTGAAGAAGTGGATTCGGTCGTGGTTATCGTCACCGCCGACGCAGGAAATTCGCTTGCCGAGGCGGAGCATCTGATCGTAGACGTAGGGCGTGTAGTCCATATCCGAGCCGCGGTTGGAGGCACCGTTATTGATCTCGAGCATATTGAGATTTTCGAGCTTGGAATATGTTTCATAAGTATTCATCGACCAGTTCGGGTGGTTGTAGCAAACGAGGAAGCCGTTGTCGCGCGCGGTCTTGATGATCTCGTTGATGCACTCGATCGTCCAAGTCTTCTGATAATCGGGCTCGCCGACATAGCTCATCTCACCGAGTAGATCCTTCTGCTTCTGACCGATGTATTTGGGATTGAAGCAGATCTGCTTTACGTTGTGCGGATCCTTGGCATAGAGATTGAGGTGCATCTGCTCGACATCCGCGAAGCAGGTGGGCTTGCCCTCATAGAACGAGTGCGCGGGATTTGCGTTGTTTCCGAGCGCGTATTCATAAGAGGTCAGCGCGAGGAATTCTTCATCGTCGAGGTGAGTCAGATCAAAAAGCGCCTCGTGCTCGGTGTAGGCGATGGCGGAATAGCCCTGCGCCTTATATATTTCCTTCAACTCCTCGGGTGACTGAACGCCGTCCGAATAGTTGGTGTGGCTGTGCATATTGACCTTGTAAAAATTCCCGCTTTCGGGCAAAAGATACTTTCTCATAGTGATTCTCCTTCAAGGTTTTTTATAATTTTACCACTTAAAACCTGCAAAGTCAATAGATTTGATCAAAAAACGGGCGATGTAAACCGCCGGTTGCTAAATTTTCAAGCAGGGTTGGTAGACTTTACATCGAAAAAGTGTTATAATATATACGAAAACAACGGCACACGGAGGAACAAATGAACATCGGCGAAAATATATACAACTACCGCACGGGGAAAAGCATGTCGCAGACCGATCTTGCAAACGCGCTTGAGGTTTCAAGGCAGTCGGTTTCCAAATGGGAAAACAACTCTGCCGTCCCCGATCTTGAAAGGATCATCAAAATGAGCGAGCTTTTTGAGGTCACGCTTGACGAGCTCGTTTTCGGAAAGAAAAGCGAAATAAAAAAAGAGCTGCCCGTTGAGGCGGTGCCTCAGCTCACCCTCAACCTCAGACCCAGAGTTGTGGCGGGATCAATGATGCTGATCTTCGGCATGATCTTCTTCCTTCTTGCGATCTTTTGGGGCGATCACCTTTGGTTCGGCGAAGTTATCGGCGAGCTGCTTTCCATCTCCATCACCCTCATCGGGCTTTCAATGCTTGCCACCTACAACGGCAAGGTGCTGGTGGTCTGCTCGGTCATTTATATGCTCTACTCTATCGTATGCTTTGGATTTCTTCATATAACAAGCCTGTCAAACTATATTTTCATCTTCTTTACAAGCTTTGTCATTCTCATCTGGTTTTTGGCTTGGGGCAAAAATGCCACTAAAGGCTATGAATTCAAATCAGATTACCTTGATCGCGAGGACTGAAACTCTTGGAAGATATTATCGAAACCCTGACAGAACTTAATTTGATCAGCGTTTCCGTCCGCATCCTGCTGGCTTTGCTTGTCGGCGGATGCATCGGAATGGAGCGCGGATACCACGGTCGCGCAGCGGGACTGCGAACACACATTCTTGTCTGCGTCGGCGCGGCTATTGCGGCTATGACGGGCGTTTATGAGGTCGGAGTTCTCGGCTTCACCGCCGACCCTCTCCGAGTCGGCGCGCAGGTCATTTCCGGCATCGGATTTCTCGGTGTCGGAACGATCATAGTCCGCAACCGCTCGCAGGTCACGGGACTTACCACCGCGGCGGGCCTTTGGGCGACCGGAAGCATCGGTCTTGCCATTGGGATCGGATTTTACATAGCCGCGATACTGGCATTCCTCGTTGTTTTTCTCACGATCACGCTTTTCATCCATTTTGAAAAGAAATCGAAGAAGAGCGACACCAATTATTGCTACGTCGAGCTTTTCGACTCGGCGAAGACCAAGGAATTCTGCGATATTGCAAGGCAATACGCTGTGAAGATAGATATTGTACCGGCGAGAAGCGGACTCGCCAACCATATCGGTCTCGAATTCAAATTCAAAACCCCCGAGGATTATGAGTCCCTCCTTTTGGTCTCCGGGGAAAACGAGGACGTGGTCGTTGCCCTTCCTCTGCAGTATTAGGATTGTGAGCGAATCCGAAATCTGATCAAACACCCTGCATTACGTCGTGAACGAGGCGTAATGCAGGGTGTTTGTTTATTCTATTTCAATATCAAGCGGCTTATCAAGCTCATCCGAAACATATTTGCCGTTTTTCTTCCTCTGACGCACGCATTCACTGAGAAGATACTCGATCTGTCCGTTCACCGAGCGGAAATCATCCTCTGCCCAAGCGGCAATTGCGGCGTATAGCTTCGGCGAAAGCCGCAGAGGGATCTGCTTTTTCTGCTTATCGTCCATATCAATAGAGGCTTCCCGAATTTACAATCGGCTGTGCGTCACGGTTTCCGCAAAGCACTACGAGAAGATTTGATACCATTGCCGCCTTGCGTTCATCGTCAAGCTCGACTCTTCCGCCTTCATTCAGTCTGTCAAGCGCCATTTCGACCATTCCGACAGCACCCTCGACGATCATCTTTCTTGCATCGATGATGGCAGATGCCTGCTGACGCTGGAGCATTACCGCAGCGATCTCTGTTGCGTATGCGAGATATGTGATGCGAGCCTCGACGATCTCGATGCCGGCATCGTCAACACGCGTCTGGATCTCGTCGCGGATACGGGATGCAACCACATCGGATGAGCCGCGCAGACTGCCTTCATCTGCGACACCGTCGCCGGTCGTATCGATTCCGGGAGCTACGTCGTAAGGATAGATACGCACAATATTGCGGAGCGCGCTGTCGCACTGCAGGGAAAGGTATTCCTTGTAGTTATCAACATTAAAAACTGCCTTTGCGGTGTCGGTTATGCGCCATGTAACGGCAATTCCTATCTCGATGGGGTTACCGAGGCAATCATTGATCTTCTGACGGCTGTTGTTGAGTGTCATAATTTTCAGCGAAAGCTTCTTTGAAGGCACTTCAACAGAGACCTGAGCATTTGCCGAGGTGCTGACAGGCATTGCAACCGTCTTGACGTCTCCGCTCTGGCTGAGCTTTGTCTTTGCCGCGGGATTGACACTTACACAGAAGGGGTTGACCGCATAAAAGCCGTCGCCCTTGAGAGTGCCGATATACTTACCGAAAAGAGTAAGCACGAGAGCCTCCTGCGGATTAAGCACACGCAGACCGCAAAGGGGGATCCAGACCGTGCACATCAGTACGATGCCCGCAATCGTGAGAATAACGTTGAGCGCACTTTCGTTCATTTCTACCCTCGAAACCGCCCACGCAAAAAATGCGATCGAAATGATCTCCGCGAGAATGCAAAGGATTAGTACAAGCATTCCGTTCTTTTTTCCGTTTAATACTTTTTCTTTCATAATAGCAGCTCCTTTTTGTATATTTGCTATTAATATGATATCATAAAGATATCATATTGTCAATAGCTTTTGGAAAAATTTTTTATAGATCGGTATTTTTTATCGAGTATAATCGATAAAAGGTTGTTTTTTGAGCAAAATTTCGATTATAGTCGATAAATTATATGGTGAATGAGCAAAAACCTCCCGCAAGGGGAGGTTTTGCTCATTCCAAGCGTGTCGTCCCATTTGACGCTTTGCGTCAAATAGGCGCCGCCTGTTCGAAGCACAAAAGGGAGTTTCGCGCGGCTCTGTCGGTTTTCCGAAGGAAAATGGAGGCGGGAGCCGACAAGACAGAGTCGACTTTTGCCGAAGGCAAATATGTCTGCGGACGGCGACTTAAGGCTCCGCCTTAAGAATCTGCCACCTTTTGAAAAAGGTGGACGAAAACTTTTCCGCTGATGTTGTCTTTAATTTGAACGAAAATTTCCGAGCGCAGCGATGGAAATTCACCTTCAATCTTTCCGCTTGCGGAAATCTTAACTCGGCGAAGCCGATCTTATCTCGCGCCGCGCGAGACATTAACTCCGCCGAAGGCGGATAGAATTCTTCACCAAAACCAATAAAACCACCGCTTTCGCGGTGGTTTTATTGGTTTTATATTGGATTACTCAAAGAGCTTTCCGTACTTAACAAGTCTTGCGTACTTTTCCTTAGCTGCGTTCTCAGCCTTTGCGAAGAGCTGTTCTGCTCTCTCGGGGAACTGCTGTGCAAGACGGCTGTAACGAGTCTCGGAAGTGATGAACTCGCGGTAGTCGCCGGTGGGTTCCTTCGAGTCGATGGTGAGAGGATTCTTGCCCTCTGCCTTGAGCGCGGGATTGTAACGGAACATCTGCCAGTAACCTGCGTCAACGGCTCTCTTCATCTCGAGCTGGCAGTTGAACATGCCGCCCTTGATACCGTGCATCTCACAAGGAGCATAGCCGATAACGAGAGAAGGTCCGTGGTATGCCTCAGCCTCGGAGAGAGCCTTCAGCAGCTGGTTCATGTCAGCGCCCATAGCAACCTGTGCTACGTATACGTAACCATAGGACATTGCGATCTCTGCAAGGTTCTTCTTGCCGATCGCCTTACCTGCGGCTGCGAACTGTGCAACCTGACCGATCTGGGAAGCCTTCGATGCCTGTCCGCCGGTGTTGGAGTAAACCTCGGTATCGAATACCATTACGTTTACATCCTCGCCCGATGCGAGAACGTGGTCGAGACCGCCAAAGCCGATATCATATGCCCAACCGTCGCCACCGAAGATCCAAACGGACTTCTTAGCGAGGTATTCCTTCTCAGTGAGGATCTCCTTGGACGCCTCGCAGCCCTTCTCTGCCCAGCCCTCAAGGAGCTCAACGAGAGCAGCGGTTGCGGGAGCGTTAGCCTCACCGTCGTCGATGGTGTTAAGGTAAGCGTCGATCACGGACTTGCAGTGCTCGCAAGGAGTCTCGAGAGCCTTTACCTTGTTGATGAGCTTCTCGCGGATGGTCTTCTGACCGATCGAGATACCAAGACCGTGCTCTGCGTTGTCCTCGAAGAGGGAGTTACCCCAAGCGGGACCGCGGCCGGATTCACGGTTAACGGTGTAAGGAGTTGCAGGTGCGGAACCGCCCCAGATAGAGGAGCATCCGGTTGCGTTGGAGATGTACATTCTCTCACCGAAGAGCTGGGTGATAAGACGTGCATAAGAGGTCTCGGCACAGCCTGCGCAAGAGCCCGAGAACTCAAGGAGGGGCTGCTTGAACTGGCTACCCTTGATGGTGTTAAGTCCGTAAGGAAGTTCCTTCTCGGAAACGTTTGCTACGCAGTAATCGAAAGCCTTCTGCTGATCGAGAACGGTGTAGGAGGGAACCATCTGGAGGCATCCAACCTTACAAGCCTTAACGCAGAGGGTACAACCCATACAGTCAAGGGTGGAGATGCCGATGGTGAACTTGTAGTTTGTCTTCATAGCAGGCTTTGCAGTGTACTTGGTATCTGCGGGAGCTGCTGCTGCCTCTGCCTCGTCGAGAGCGTAAGGTCTGATCGCTGCATGAGGACATACGAAGGAACACATGTTACACTGTACGCACTTGGTGGGATCCCAGGTAGGAACGCTTACTGCAACGCCGCGCTTCTCGAAAGCTGCGGAACCCTGCGGGAAGGTACCGTCTGCCATTCCTGCGAATGCGGAAACGGGGAGGGAGTCGCCTCTCATGTGAGATACGGGAACTGCTACCTTGTTGACGAAGTCAACGAGCTCGGGACGGTCGCCGGTCTTTGCAGCCTCGGGAGCGTCATCTGCGCAGTTAGCCCACTCTGCGGGAACGTCTACCTTAACGAAAGCGTCTGCGCCTGCGTCGATAGCGTTGTAGTTGAGGTCAACGATAGCCTGACCCTTCTTGATGTAGGACTTGTATGCCATCTTCTTCATGTACTCGATAGCGTCTTCCTTGGGAAGGATGCCTGCGAGCGAGAAGAATGCGGACTGGAGAACGGTGTTCTTAACCTTACCGTTGCCGATGCGGTTGAGAGCGATACCGGTACCGTCGATGATGTAGAAGTTGATGTTGTTCTGAGCGATGTACTTCTTAACTGCTGCGGGGAGGTTCTGATCGAGCTGCTCAACTGTCCAGTCGCAGTCAAGGAGGAAGGTTCCGCCGGGCTTAACGTCCTGAACCATATCGTACTTAGCAAGGTATGCCTTGTTGTGGCAAGCTACGAAATTCGCCTTGTTGATGTAGTAGGGGCTCTTGATGGGAGCATCGCCGAAGCGGAGGTGGGAGATGGTAATACCGGAGGTCTTCTTCGAGTCATACTGGAAGTAAGCCTGGATATACTTATCGGTGTGGTCACCGATGATCTTGATGGAGTTCTTGTTTGCACCAACGGTACCGTCGCCGCCGAGACCCCAGAACTTACAAGCAACGGTGCCTGCAGCAGCGGTGTCGGGACAAGCCTTCTCCTCGAGGGAGAGACCGGTAACGTCGTCTACGATGCCGAGAGTGAAGCCGTTCTTGGGCTGTGCCGCGGAAAGGTTCTCGAAGCAAGCGAAGATGGATGCGGGAGTGGTATCCTTGGAACCAAGGCCGTAACGTCCGCCAACAACGGTGATGTTCTTGCCTGCGTTAGCGAGGGAAGCAACAACGTCGAGGTAGAGGGGCTCGCCGAGGGAGCCGGGCTCCTTGGTGCGGTCGAGAACTGCGATGGACTTGCAAGTTGCGGGAATCGCCTCAAGAAGTCTGTCAGCTCTCCAAGGTCTGTAAAGACGAACCTTGATAAGACCAACCTTTTCGCCGTTTGCGTTGAGGTAGTCGATAACTTCCTCTGCAACGTCACATACGGAACCCATAGCAACGATCACGCGCTCTGCATCGGGTGCGCCGTAGTAGTTGAAGAGCTTATAATCGGTACCGAGCTTTGCGTTGACCTTGTCCATATATTCCTCAACGATTGCGGGGAATGCATCGTAGTAGGGGTTGCAAGCCTCACGGTGCTGGAAGAAGATGTCGCCGTTTTCTGCGGAACCGCGAAGAACGGGGTGCTCGGGGTTGAGAGCTCTGGAGCGGAATGCCTTGACTGCGTCCCAGTCAACCATTTCCTTGAGGTCCTCGATCTCCCAAGCCTCGATCTTCTGGATCTCGTGAGAGGTACGGAAGCCATCGAAGAAGTTGAGAACGGGAACGCGACCCTTGAGGGAAGCGAGGTGTGCAACTGCGCCGAGGTCCATGATCTCCTGCTGGTTGGTTTCAGCAAGCATAGCATAACCGGTCTGACGGCAAGCATAGATATCGGAGTGGTCGCCGAAGATGTTAAGAGCGTGGGAAGCAACTGCTCTTGCCGAAACGTGGATAACGCCGGGAAGGAGCTCGCCCGCGATCTTATACATATTGGGGATCATCAGAAGAAGTCCCTGAGATGCGGTGTAAGTAGTGGTGAGAGCACCGGAAGCGAGAGAGCCGTGAACAGCACCTGCCGCGCCTGCCTCGGACTGCATCTCGATAACGCTTACGCGCTCGCCGAAGATGTTGCGAGCGGGCTTGCCGAGAAGGTTCTTGTCGGTAGCGGACCATGCGTCGGTGGTCTCCGCCATGGGCGAAGAGGGAGTGATGGGGTAGATTGCGGCAACCTCGGTGAACGCGTACGACACGTGCGCGGCAGCGGTGTTACCGTCCATGGAAATCTTTGTACGTTTGATAGCCATGTAGTTTGTCCTCCGTTTGTATTTGAATTTTTATTATTTTTGCGTGACAATAAAGAGTCTTCGAATAGACCCACTATATCATATCACTTTTCAGACAAAAAGTAAAGGTCTTTTTGTAAATTTGTATTCAAATTCAAAAAAAAAGTTGCTTTTTCTACATATTAATGGTATAATTGTATATAATAATTATTTTAATCGGAGGTACCCGTTATGACAGAACCCAAACAAAGAAAAGATATGAATCCCGAATTTATGTGGGATTTTTCGCACATTTACGCAACCAAGGCAGATTGGGAAGCAGCACTCGTCGAGGCTGAAAAGGCGATCGAGGTTGCAGCATCCTACAAGGGCAAGCTGACCGCATCGGCAGAGGCTCTCGCTGACGGGCTTGACGCGATCTACGGCGTTGCCGAGAAATTCGAAAAGGCATACAGCTACGCATTCCTTCACAAGGAAGCCGACAACTCCGACCCCGAATATCAGGATATGTCCGCGCGCGCAATGAGCCTTTACGTCAAGTTCAGCACCGCGATCTCCTTCTCCGAGCCCGAAATGCTCTCGGCAGGCAAGGAAACTCTTCTTTCCTATCTTGATTCTTGCGAAAGACTCAGCAAATACCGCTTCACCATCACCGACCTCATCCGCTCCGCAGAACACGTGCTTGACGAAAAGAGCGAGGCTCTTCTTGCGGGTATGAGCGAGGGTGCAAGCTCGCCGAACGACGCTTACGATATGCTGACCGGCGTTGATATGGAATTCCCGAACGTCATCGGCGAAAACGGCGAAGAGCTTCCCCTCACCGGCGGTAATTTCGGCGTTTACCGCGAAAGCGAATGCCGCGCTGTCCGTGAGGACGCTTTCGAGAAGATGTTCGGCACCTACAAGAAGTTCATCAACACCATCGCGGCGACCTACGGCGGCTCGGTCAAGTTCGACTGCTTCCGCGCAAAGGCTCGCGGCTACGCATCGGCTCGCGAGGCGGCTCTCTCGAGCGGAAACGTACCGCTTTCCGTTTACGATAACCTCATCGACGAGATCCACGCGGCTCTGCCGACAATGAAGAAGTATCTCGATCTCCGCGCAAAGGTCATGAAGAAGGACAAGGTCGATATGTTCGATCTTTACGTTCCCATGGTTGAGGGCGTTGCAGAGACTCTGCCCTACGAAAACGCAAAGGAGCTCGTCAAGAAGGCTTGCGCTCCTCTCGGCGAGAGATATGTTTCCCTTCTCGATGAGGCATACAACAACCATTGGATCGACGTTTACGAGAACAAGGGCAAGTCGACGGGCGCGTTTTCCGCGGGCGTTTACGGCGTTCACCCCTACGTAATGCTCAACTACACCGACACACTTGACGACGCCTTCACCCTCGCGCACGAGCTCGGCCACGCAATGCACTCCTTCTTCTCGAGCGAGGCACAGGATTACGTCAACGCCGACTACCGCATCATGGTTGCCGAGGTCGCATCGACCGTCAACGAGGTTCTTCTCACCAAGTATCTTCTCAAGACAGAAACCGACCCCAAGAAGCGCGCGTATATCCTCAACCACTTCCTTGAAGGCTTCCGCACCACCGTTCTCCGTCAGACTCTCTTTGCCGAGTTCGAGCGCGAATCGCACGCTATGTGCGAGGCGGGCAAACCCCTGACCGCGCAGTCGCTCTCCGCAGTTTACAAGGAGCTCATCTCCAAGTATTACGAGGGTGCCGAGATCAACGACATTATGCAGTATGAATGGGCATACATCCCCCACTTCTACCGCGCATTCTACGTTTACCAATACGCGACCGGCTTCTCCTCTGCCGTTGCCATCGCAGGCAAGATCGCAGAGGGCGGCGACCCTGCAGACTACCTCAAGTTCCTCACCACCGGCGGCTCCGACTACCCGCTCGAGGAGCTCAAGATCGCAGGAGTAGACCTGACCAAGCCCGAAACCGTCCGCGACGCAATGAAGATCTTCGACGAGACCGTTGATGAGCTGGCGAAGCTGATCTGATAGTGGACAGTGGTTAGTGGACAGTGGACAGAAAGATGCGGGTAAATAATTTTGTGCGACATTGAGAAAACTCCGTACAGCACAAAACCACAATAAGAAGAACTCGGATATTTTGAAGCGAAACTTCTAAATATCCGAGTTCTTTGTATATTAAATTATTAGTCGGTGCAATGGATTATAAATATACAAATTAAATTATCATGTCCGGTTTCAGCGCATCGGTAAGTCGAATGTGTCAGAGCATCGGTAAGTGAATGTGTCAGCGCATCGGTAAGTCCAAGGCAAAAATATGGTATAATAACCGTCGAAAGGCGGTGACAAAATGTCTTG
>JAFQGP010000081.1 GCA_017415485.1 Clostridia bacterium | reverse complement strand
GCGAAAACTTTACAATCTCCACCTTGACGAGGACTTACCTTCGATTCCTACTGGCTTACCTATCCTCTGACACAAATCACTTACCGATGCGCTGATTTTTCATCATTCGCATCTTTCTGTCCACTGTCCACTAACCACTGTCCACTCTTATTTGACCACTGACTACTGTCCACTTCAATATCAAGAATACCCAAACGATAAATCCTGCCAAACTGAATAAAATCTCCTCCCTTGGTTAAAAATATGACTGTAACCAATCAAAAGGAGCCAAAAATGAAATTCAATCCATTCAGATCCAAAAAGATCAAATTCACGCAAAAGCCCGCAAAGATCAAGCAGGCGGGTGAAAAATCTCCTGCAGAGAGGAATGAAAGCGCCGAGCGCGTCAATCGCACCGTTTATCTGACGGTTGCCGTTCTTCTCATCGTGCTTGCCGCCGCGGTGGCAATGACCTCCGCCGCCAACAAGGCTCGCCGCGGTCAGCCCTCCGAGACGAGCGCGCCCGAGACCACTCTCCGCTCTCCCGAAACCGCCGCGCCCGCGCCCGAAACGACTGCGCCTCCCGCAGAAACTGCCGCGCCCGAGGATACCGCCGCATCGGGCGAGCAGACCGACGTGCCCGTCGCCGCGGGCATTCCCACCCTTTCGCTCCCCGCGGAGGGCTCTCTCGGCAAGGAGCACGACCCCACCGTTCAGGTCTTCTCGAACACCCTTGGCGAGTGGCGCGTTCACCTTGGCATTGACATCATGACCGAGGCAGCCGCGCCCGTCTATGCCGCCGCGAAGGGCAAGGTCAAGCAGATCGCGGACGATCCCCTTTGGGGCAAGTGCATCTGGATCGAGCACGACGGCGATGCCGTCAGCGTTTACCGCGGACTTGACGACACCCTTGCCGAGGGCATCGAGGTTGGCACGAAGGTCAGCGAGGGCACACTTATCGGTGCTGTCGGTGAGGGCGGAGTTCTCGAGCTTGCCGAGGAGCCCCACCTGCATTTCGAAATGAAGGTAGCGGGCGAGGACGCCGACCCGCTCGAGTATTTCTCTAAATCCGCGCTCGAGATCCTTGCAAGAAAGCCCGAAAACGTTTACGAGGACTGACCACAACCGCCCGCACTTACTTCCGAGTGCGGGCGGTTTTTAT
This sequence comes from Clostridia bacterium, assembly GCA_017415485.1. Lineage (GTDB taxonomy): Bacteria > Bacillota > Clostridia > Oscillospirales > CAG-272 > CAG-390. Next base: position 9,511 of record JAFQGP010000081.1, on the reverse strand, counting down.
TATCCTACACTGTTTTGTAACATATAAAAAGCAAATTATTATTGATTTCCGTCGGAAAAATATGGTATAATAGAAGTTGATGCGACGAAAATGTGTTTTTTATAATTTTTTTCGAAAAAATCAAAAAAATTTCCGAAACCATGCAACCAAACGAAAATTTTGTTGTGTATATAGGTGTAGGGCATTGGAGGCAAATATGCAAGACGAAAAAATTGTGGAGCTGTATTTTGCGCGTGACGAGCAAGCCATTGCGGCGACCTCGGCAAAATACAATACCTACTGTATGAATATTGCAATGAATATTTTGCACAACCGCGAGGACAGCGAGGAATGTGTAAACGACACCTTGCTTGCGGCTTGGAATTCGATACCACCTCACCGACCCGAAAACCTTTCCGCTTTTCTCGGAAAGCTGACGCGAAACTTTTCGCTCAACCGCCACAAGGCGAATCACGCCGAGCGTCGCGGAGGCGGCGAGTTTGCGCTCTCACTTGAGGAGCTTGACGAATGTATCGAGGATCCCCGGACTCTTACGGACAACGCCGAGGAGCTTGGCAAGATCATCAGCGAATTCCTTTACACCCAACCGCAGGAAATGCGAAAGGTCTTTGTGCGCCGCTACTTCCACAGCGAGTCGATCTCGGATATCGCAGACTTCTTTGATATGTCCGAGTCGAAGGTCAAATCGATCCTTCACAGAATGAGGCTTTCGCTGAAAGACCATCTCACCGAACACGAAATACACATCTGACACAAAGGTAATAAAATGAAAAATGAAATTCTGGCGCAGGCTATGACACACATCGACGACGCCCTGATAGCCGAAGCTGATGAAAGACGAACCCGCGGTGCGAAGATCACGGCGCGGACGCTTATGCGTAACGTCTATCGCTACGGCGCGGTTGCCGCTTGCCTCATCTTGGCGATCGGCGTGCTGATCGCAGGCAATATCGGCGGGCAGGACGTTCTTCTCTACGGCGAAAGCATCGCGGATTCGCCCAGAACCGTTGCGGAATACATGCCCCGCGCGGTTGCATACTACGTTGACACCCACGCACTCGAGGACGTAAACCTTCCCCTTGAGCTTGAATTCAAGAGGGAAACGAAGCTGACACTCACCTCGGGCACTATGCTTGTTCTCGACGAGAACGGCGAGACGCTTTATGAAGGCACGGAATATGCCGCTTCCGACAGCGTTTCTCTCATCGTCACCCTTCCCGGAGATGCCGAGGAGTGCATCATCGAGACCGACAGAGGCTACAATATCGTACTCACACAGGACGGCGAGTCCCACGTTTGGTACGTTAATATAGAAAAATAAATTAAAAGATAAAATTTTCACACACAAAGGAGAAAACCAAAAATGAAAAAGATCATCGCACTCACACTTGCACTTGTTATGCTCACCATGAGCTTTGTAGCATGCACCGGCAACGGTGAAGAGACCACCGAGGCTCCCGAGACCACTGTTGCTCCCGAGACCACTGTTGAAGAAACCGAGCCCGTAGTTGAGCTTCCCTACAAGTCCGCTATCGAGCTTCTCACCATCATCTACAACGGCTACAACGCAGGACAGGCTACCGATGAGACCAAGCTTTACGTTGCAGGCGGAAACATCAACAACTTTGAAACCACCAGCATGGAAGGCCCCGCAGCTTTCGTTGCACTCGCTGACGAGGATTACGACCAGAACCTTGGTATCCCCACCGCTCAGGTTGCTTCTATCGAGTCTGCTGCTTCCATGTTCAATATGATGAACACCAACGTATTCAATTCTTTCGCAGTTCAGTTCAAGGCAGGCACCGACGTTGACGCTGCAATCGAGGCTATCAAGGCTAACATCCTTGCTCGTCAGTGGATCTGCGGCGCTCCCGAGAAGCTCGTTATCGTTAAGATGCCCGGCGACTGCATCGTTGCAGTATGGGGTGCAGTTCAGTTCGGCGGTATCGTTGATCCTTATGCTGCAAGCATTCCCTCCATCATCGAGGGTGCAACTGTTGCTGTTGAGCACAGCTTCGCTCAGTAATCTATACTTAAACCACGGGGGATATTTGCTCATTTTGAGCAATATCTCCTTTAAAAAGTCAAATTTTCGCCCAAAGGAGCAAAAAAATGCTTTTTTCGAGTATATCATTTCTATTCTACTTCCTTCCCGCGATAATTCTGCTTTACTATATCGTTCCCTTTAAGCTCAAGAACACAGTCCTTCTTGCGTTCTCGCTCTTCTTCTACGCTTGGGGCGGAGTAAAGTATGCGGGACTTATGATCATCGCGATCATTCTCGGATATATCTTCGGTCTTCTCATCGAGAAGTTCCGCGAGAAGAAAATCGCGAAATTGTTCGTCGGACTTGCTGTAGCCTGCATAATTTCCTTTATGCTCTACTTCAAGTACATGGACTTCTTCATTGACAACTTCAACAAGGTCCTCGGCACCGAGATCCCGCTTCTGAAGATCGTTCTTCCGATCGGTATCTCCTTCTACACCTTCCAGATCATCTCCTACGTCGTTGACGTATACAGAGGCGAAAAGGCGCAGAAGAATCCCATCAACCTTGCGGCTTACGTTGCAATGTTCCCCCAGCTCATCGCGGGCCCCATCGTCCGTTACCACGACGTTGCGCTCCAGCTTGAGCACAGAGAGCACAGCTTTGAGATGTTCAGCGCGGGCGCACGCCGCTTCGTGATCGGTCTTGCAAAGAAGGTCCTCATCGCAAACTCGATGTATGACCTCAGCGAGATCATGTACGCGGCTGAGGAAAAGACCGTGCTTATGTACTGGATCTATGCTATCTCCGTTGCCCTTTATATCTATTTCGACTTCTCGGGCTACTCGGATATGGCTATCGGACTTGGAAAAGTCTTCGGCTTCCACTTCCTCGAGAACTTCAACTACCCCTTCATCTCGAAGAGCGCGACCGAGTTCTGGAGAAGATGGCATATGTCGCTCGGCTCCTGGTTCCGCGACTACCTTTATATCCCGCTTGGCGGCAACCGCGTGTCCAAGGGACGCCACATCATTAACATCTTTGCCGTCTGGCTCTTCACCGGCTTCTGGCACGGCGCATCCTGGAACTTCATCCTTTGGGGCGTATTCTTCGGAGTTCTCCTCCTTATCGAGAAGTTCTGGCTTCTTAAAGCGCTCAATAAGAGCGTTGTGCTTTCGAGATTCTATATCCTCCTCGCGGCACTCCTCAGCTTTGTAGTATTCCAGATCCCCACTCTGACCGAAGCATTCTCCTACATCGGCGGTATGTTCGGCGCGGGCGGAATCGCATTCTCCTCTGCTGAAACACTTTATCACCTTAAGAGCTACGCAGTTCTTCTCGTGATGGCACTCGTCGGCGCTACTCCCGTAGTGAAGACTCTCGCAAGCAAGTTCTCCGAGTCGAAGAAGCTCGGCAAGATCGCAAACGTACTCGAGCCCATTATGATCGTGGTTCTCTTCTTTGTAGTAACCGCTTTCCTTGTTGACTCGTCCTCGAACCCCTTCCTCTACTTCAGATTCTAAGGAGGTAAAGACAAATGAATACTAAGATCAAGAATATAGTAAACGCCGTTGTTTTCTGTGTTGCCGTCTTCGGTTTTGCTCTGCTTTGCCTCGTTCTTCCGAAGCCCGAGTTCCTTGACAGCGAGCGCCGCCCCGCCGCAGCCTTCCCCACTCTCAGCCTTGAGAGCATTATGAAGGACGGCCTTGAATACGGCGACAGCTTTATGAAGCAGTTCGACGACAAATACACCCCCGATAACTTCCCCTTCCGCGATTTCTTCCGCAATCTCAAGTCTTTCGTGAACACCAACGTGTTCAACAAGTCCGACAAGGACGGCGTCTACGTCGTTGACGGCGTTGCGGCAGAGATGCAGGAGCAGATCCGCGAGGATCAGATCGCTCACGCGGCTGACAGACTGACCTTCATCTACGAGAAGTACCTCAAGGATAAGGGCATCAAGCCCTATATGGCGATCATCCCCGACAAGGGCTACTTCCTCTCCGAGGCGAACGGCTACCTTTCGATGGATTATGACGAGTTTATCGCCGAAATGCTTGCAAGCGTTGAGTTTATGGAGTATATCAACATCAAGGACAGCCTTGAGGTTGGCGACTTCTATGCAAGCGACACACACTGGCGCCAGGAGCAGATCGTCAAGATCGCAGAGATCCTTGTAAACGGAATGGGCGGTAAGTATGACTCGAAGTTCGAGAAGAAAGAGCTTGACGTTGATTTCTACGGCGTTTACGCAGGCCGCGCACCCAAGCCCCTTGATGCCGAGACCATCTACTACCTCACCAACGGCAACCTTGAGAACGTCAAGGTCATCGACTGGGAAAACGGCGGCAAGGAGATCAGCCTTTACGATATGGAAAAGGCACACGGCAAGGACGCTTATGATATGTTCCTCTCGGGCGAGCTTTCAAAGGTTACCATTGAGAACCCGAACGCAAAGACCGACCGCGAACTCGTCGTCTTCCGTGATTCCTACGGCAGAAGCCTTCTTCCCCTTATGGTCGAGGACTACGCCAAGATCACCATCATCGACATCCGTTACCAGATCCCCCAGATCCTTCTGATGGGCGTCAACTTCGAGAACGCAGACGTGCTCTTCCTTTACAGCACTCTCATTCTTAATAACAGCTCTGAGCTGAAATAAAACTTCAGGCTGCCGTAAATCCGGTAGCCTGATTTTTTGTTCTAAAGCACAATGAATCAAAAATCTATTTACCATTTTTGAAAAACTATTGATATTGGTAAATAAATGCAGTATAATAATATACGTGAAGGTGTCCGGTTCGGTGCAATTAATAATTGTTTAGTGAGAGCCAGAGCTTAATATGGTGAAAACCAATATTAATTCAAATATATTTTAATTTACTTAACCGTCCGTTAGATATTATGTGATATACTATTAATGTAAAATTACCGAAAGGAGTCGCGAAAATGTCCAAGACAATTTATATCGTTATCAGCCAGACTGGCACGGCTTTGTCGCGCATACTCAAATTTATCACGGGCGCGAAGTACAATCACGCCTCGATCAGTCTTGAACCCGACCTTTCAACGATGTACTCCTTCGGCAGGACCAACCCCTACAACCCATTCCACGGCGGATTTGTCACCGAGTCTCCGAATTACGGCACCTTCAAGCGTTTTTCGGGCACGAAGGTCGAGGTGCTTTCGATCGCGGTTTCCGAGGGGCAGTATATCAATCTCGGACAAATGCTTGAGGGTATGGCGAAGAACAAAAAGCGATACCACTATAACTACCTCGGACTCTTCCTTGCGGGTGCGAATATCCATTACAGGCAGGCAAATTCCTATTATTGCTCCGAATTTGTCAAGGAAATGCTCGTCCGAAACGGCATCCGCGAAGCCCGCGAGCTTAACGACATCGTCGAACCGATGCTCTTCCTCACCCTCCCAAACGCAAATCACGTGTATAGCGGCAAGTTGAAGGATTTTGCCAAAGAAAAAGCGGCTGAATGAGCAGCTTTTCTTTAATAATTTTTCCTTAAACCACTTGACAAACCGAATAAACTGTATTATAATAATAGTACACTAATACAAAAGGAGTGATGAAATGACTTGGACGCTTGACAAATCCCGTCCGATATGCCCGCAGATCTGCGAGATGATCTGTGCCTCGGTTGCAAGCGGAGAATTTTCGGCGGGGGAAAAGCTTCTTTCGGTGAGAGAGATCGCGCTTTTGGCGGGTGTCAATCCGAATACGGTTCAAAAATCCTTCGAGGAGCTTGAGCGCCGCGGGGTGATCCACTCGGTTCGCTGCTCGGGTTGGTACGTCAATGAAAACACATCCGCGGCTGTGGAGGAGCTTGCATCTCTTCGCATCAAAAAGACAGAGGATTATCTTGCCGAAATGGCACAGCTCGGCTGCAGCAGCGAAGAGGTCATCGAATATATAAAAAAATGTCAAGGAGGAACACAATGAACGAGATCCTGAAATGCACGGGGCTTTCGAAAAGATACGGAAGCGTGCAAGCACTTAACAGAGTCGATCTGACCGTCGAGCGCGGCAAGATCATCGGTATTCTCGGTCCCAACGGATCGGGAAAGACCACACTCATAAAGCTCATCAACGGTCTGCTCACCCCGACCGAGGGAAGCATTCTCGTCGGCGGCGAGGCACCGGGCGTGGAGACGAAAAAGATCGTTTCCTACCTTCCCGACAATAGCTTCTTGCCCTCTTGGATGACCGCAGAGCAGATAATCGATCTTTTCTGCGATTTTTACGAAGATTTCCGCCCCGAGCTTGCTTATGAAATGCTCGACAGACTCGGCGTATCGAAAACGACAAGGCTGAAAAATCTCTCGAAGGGAAACAAGGAGAAGGTTTGCCTTATCCTCGTTATGAGCCGAAACGCGCAGCTTTACGTCCTCGACGAGCCGATCGCCGCGGTTGACCCGGCAACGAGAGATTACGTTATTTCCACCATCATCAACAACTACAATCCCGAAGCCTCGGTGCTCATCTCGACTCACATCATTGCCGACATTGAACCCGTGCTTGACGAGGCGATATTTATCAACCGCGGCGAGATCGTGCTTCACAAGACGGTCGACGAGATCCGCGAGGAGAAGGGTATGAGCGTTGACGCACTCTTCAGGGAGGTATTCAAATGGTAAAAAAGCTGTTCAAACACGAATTTATATACTACTTCCGCACTTTTGCGCTGTTTTTGCCGATCGTTCTGGTCATCGGCGTGATGGCGAGAGTGTTCAGGCTCTTCGAAAACTTCGATAGCGCGCTTGTCGATATCGCGATCATTTCGTCCGCCTTTATGCTCGTTGTGTCTTGCTTTGCACTTCTGATGCTTTCGGTGGTCGTGGCGGTGGTGCGGTTTTACAAAAATATGTACTCCGCCGAGGGTTATCTGACCTTCACCCTGCCCGTGAACAACGCACAGCACATATTCGTCAAGCTGCTTACCGCGATCTGTTGCCAGGCGATCTGCCTTTTGACCGTTATCGTAGCGGCTTTGATCGCGCTGTCGGGCGAGCCTCTGAAAGAATTTATGTTGCTGCTTACCACAGGGCTCTCCGAGTTTTACGAAGATATCGGAGCAGTGAGTTTCATTGCTTTTGTCTTTGATATAATAGTGATCGCCCTTCTGTCGGTCGTGGGAAATATGCTTTTGTACTACGCCTGCATCACGGTCGGACAGACGGCAAAGAAAAACCGCATCCTCATGGCTGTCGGCGCATACTTCATCTATTACGTTGCGACGCAGGTCATTTCCACAGTTATCGTGATGATCTTCACGGTGCTTGGAATGAGTGGAGTATTTGACGGCATCGTAATGTGGCTTGACGACCACATGATACTGACGATGCACCTGAGTATGGGCGTTTCGATAGTGATCTACGCCGCAATGGCGGTCGCCTTCTGGTTTGTGACACAGTCGATAATGACCAAAAAGCTGAATCTTGAATAAAAATGAAGCGGCTGATTTCAGCCGCTTCATTTTTACGCGTTATTGATAACGTCGCGGAGTTTTTCTGCGTTTGCGAACATATCCCCGCCCTTGGCGTAGATCGAGGAGGTGCCTGCAACGAAGATGTCTGCGCCCGCCGCGCTCATCAGCTTTGCGTTCTCAAAACTTACGTTGCCGTCGACCTCGATCTCGATCTCGGGATGACCGTGGTCGTCAAGGTACTTACGCATACGAGTGATCTTGTCAAGGGTGGAAGGAACGAGCTTCTGACCCGCAAAACCGGGGTTGACGGTCATAACGAGCACGCCGTCGATGACGTCGAGGAGCTCTTCGATCGCACAAATGGGTGTGCCGGGGTTGAGAGCAACCATGGGTTTTGCGCCACGAGCCTTGATAGCCGCGAGTGCGCGCTGGATGTGGGGCTCGGCTTCGATATGTAAGCAGACGTAGTCTCCCTCGCCAAACTCGAACCAATCGAGCTTTGAGCCGGGATTTTCGACCATCATGTGAATGTCAAGCGGAATGCTGGTTGCCGCCTTGACACGCTTAACGAAATCGGTGCCGAGGGTGTAGTTGGGAACGTAAACTCCGTCCATAATATCGATGTGGAGATACTCGATGCCCGCCTTTTCAAGGAGCTTCAGCTCCGCGCCGAGATTGAGCAGATCCGCGCACATCAGCGAGGGAGAAATCTGTTTTTTGTGTGCCATTGTTTTATCCTCTTTTATTTAATATAATACTTATCCTTCACGCCCCGAAGGGGCATATCGTACCGCAGGTATATCGTGCGAAGCATATCGTATCGAAGATATATCGTGTCGAAGACCGTGTAAACACGATATATTCGCTTCGCTCATACGATATATCGTTTGCTTTCAGCAAACAATACGATATATTGCGCAAAGCGCAATACGATATGTCCGCCAATGGCGGACGTTATTAATATATTATATCATAGAAAACAGAGTTTTTCAATACTTATCGTGACAAAAACTCCTCGATGAGCTCCAAAAAGCGGAATTTGAGGCGGTATTTGGGCGCGGGGGCGGAGGCTTCTCTTTCGCCCGATTCGGTTATGGTGCGGTATTGCTCGGGGGTCAGACTTGCTTCGATCGACTCCTCCTCGCCGCGGACAGCGGAAAGGCAGAGAGAGGGAAAGAGCACGCACCACCAATTATCGCCCTCGCCTTCGCCGAGCTCGACGATCAGCGCGGTGTATTCGCCCGTGGGATAGACTTCCCCGCCGTAATTACGCTCGGGAAATTCCTCTTTGCCGACAGAGATCCGCGCGCCGTAATCGGCGCCGAGGGCGGAGAGAGTGGAATTGATGTGCGAAACGATTGCTTCGCTTTCGCTTTTTGCGATCTTTACGGCATCGGGAAGACCATTGCAGTCGGCGAAAAGCTCGGAGGTGAAAGGCAAGAGTGCGTCGCGGACGACGAGTTTGGTTGCCTGATCTTCTTCACTGTTGGAATTTGCGCGGATATGGAGGCGGAAAACGCTGGCATAGACGGGGTCTGTGTCGAAACTCTCGAATTTCAGCGAAGCGGCGAGCAGAAGAATGAGAGAGACGAGGATAGCGGCGCAGGTGATGAAAGCCGCGGCGCGGAAACCGCGCGCGGGATGTGTAGGAGTTTTCATTTTAATTGTCCTTCTTTTTGCGATATGTAACGCCGCTTGAATTTATTATTGACGAAGGACTTAGATTTTATTCAAAAAGCGAGAAGTTTTGGTCAACCTTTTTCAGAAAGGTATGCTTGCCTTCGGCAAACGGCGAATTCTTAAGGCGGAGCCTTAAGTCGCCCTCCGCAGACATATTTGCCTACGGCAAAAGTCGACTCTGTCTTGTCGGCTCCCGCCTCCATTTTCCTTCGGAAAACCGCCAGAGCCACACTCGTTCTGAAAGCTTTTGAAGATTTTTAAGAAACTTTTCTCGAAAAGTTTCTTAAACGGAGCACGAGGCAGAGCCTCGGACTAATGCGAGACCTTCAGGTCTCGCTTCCGTGCTTCAAAAAGACGAAGTTCACTTCGGCTTTTTGGATAGAGTCAATACTTCCCGAAT
>JAFQGP010000080.1 GCA_017415485.1 Clostridia bacterium | reverse complement strand
TTTATGATGAAGAAGTTTAACGGCGGATATCCGGCAGTTTTACACGCATCGCCCGAGTTCGCGATAAAGGGCGAACCCTTCAGCGTTTCTGCCGCTTGCCGTGCCTACGGTGAGAATGCGCCCGAAAGGCTCGTGATGCACATCGAGGGCGAAAAGGATTACTATCTGATTCCTTGCGATAGATACGAACGTCTCGGAATTGCATATATGATCTACCGTGCCGATATTCCCGCGTCTGCAGTAAATGGCGACCGTCTTGTTTACCGCATTCATGCAGAGGGCGAGCACAACGCGAAGCTCCCGCCCTATATTTGCAAGCTTATCGATAAACAGGATATGCCCGAGCTTTCTCCGATCACAATAACCGAGATCTTCGGCAGACCCAAGGGAAAGGAATTCTGCACTTATGCAGAGCTCTTCAATCCGACCGACAAGGACATTGATCTTTATGATTATGATGTTTTGGTCTACTCACCAACAAAGGAACCTTTGGGTACGCCTAAAGGTAGGCTCCCTCTTTCAAGAGAAGCGGGCGTCAATATTCTCGGCGCGGGTGCAACCGCGGTTTACTGGCCTGTGATGCTCAGAAATTATGCACCCGAGATCAATTGTCTTACTAAAGAAGATTTTATTGCGCAGATCAATTCCGCATATCTTTACACTAAGGATCCTATTGATGAGTCGAAGGTGAACGTAATCCCCGTTGACCTTACCGAAACAGACCCCGAAAGCGGCGCGCGCAAGAATATTGAAGGCATTTGCTCTTTGCCGAGCGCACACGACGCAACAACTCTGCTCATCGTTCCGCGCGGTGGTGATGCGGAAAGCGCTGTATTCACCCTCGTTTACAGCAATTGCTATGCAGAATGGGATACCCCCGTTCTTCGCTCGTCATATTGGACGTTTGATCCCATGGATCCTCGCCGTGCTATCAATCTGACACACGCCGAGCTTGCAACTCCCGGCTACCCCGCATATATGCAGACGTGCAAATATGATCTCACCGCGCCTCTGCCCACGATCCTTCCCATTTCTCCGATAAAGGAAGCATATCACGGCGATTATTGCGGAACGGTTGAGTTCGTCGTTCTTCCCGCCGACAGCGATTGCGAGATAGGCAAAACCACAGTTACCGTAAGTCTTCCAAACGGCGAAAAGGCAGAATACGAAGCTCGCGAGGAGCACGACGGCGTTTACCGCGCGCGTATTCCCGAGGAAGTTTTCGAGGAATTCTTTGAGCTTGAGTATATGATCAGCGCGTCCGATGGTGCAAGAAGTGTGTGCCTCGGAAACGTGCTTCCCATCCGCGTGCCGGTCTATGACAACCGCGGTCCCCGAATCACCTCGATGGTTCCTACCCGCGGATATGCCTATGACGGAACAAAGCCGATCGTTATCAAGGCGGACTATACCGATGTTTCCGGTATCCGCATCAAGGACTGCTACTTGAAGCTTGACGGCAAGGATGTTACAAACGAAGCAACAATAACTGCAACTTCACTCGTCTATGAGCCGAAAAAGCCTCTTGAATTCGGCGATCATACTCTGACGATCCGCCTCAAGGACGGTCTTGGCAACCGCACGACAAGAACGGTTGAGTTCAGCGTTTCCGATATGAGCGAGCTTTCCGCATACTTCGGCGAGATCCACGCGCATACCGGAGAATCGGACGGCAACGGACTTTGCCGCGATGCGATAGAATTCGCATATGATAACGGTGCCGATTTCTTCTCGGTTACCGAGCACTCGCACTATTTTACTCAAAAAGCATACGACGAGCAGAAGCGTATTGCAAAATCGCTCGACCGCCCGGGCAGATTCGCTGCTCTTAACGGTTGGGAGATGACCTGGAATAACACCTGCGGCTATTGGGGACACATGAATGTTATCGGAAGCGAGAAGGTCGTTTCGGATATTCACGGTGTCGGTATGCCCGATCTCTTCAAGTGGCTTGAAAGCGAGCCCAATGCGGTTGGTATGTTCAATCATCCCGGTCAGGGTTGGGGTGATTTTGAAGATTACGGCTTCTGGACTCCCGAGGCTGACAGACAGATGGCTCTTGCCGAGATCAAGGGCAGAGGATACGATCAGCAATATGCGCTCCTCCTTTCGCGCGGATGGCACGTTGCCCCCTCTTTCAACGAGGATAACCACGCGCCCAACTGGACGGTAGGTTCGCCCTATATCACGGGTGTCCTTGCCCCCGCACTCACCTGCGAAAACGTTATGGAGGCATTCCGCGCCCGTCGCGTCTATTCGTGTGCAGATCCCACAATGAAGATCTTCTACAAGATCAACGGCGAGTGGATGGGTTCAAGACTCAACGACCCGAGCGCACTCAATGTTTCCGTAAAGATAACAACAGAGAATGAAAACGGTATCGGCCGCATCGAGATCATCGGCGAGGATAATATTCTCGTCGCGTATAAAGCTGTCGGTGCGCGTCAGAGCTACGAATGGAACGTAACTCTTCCCGTTGAGTTCGATTATTATTATATCCGCATCCAGAACGGAGCGCAGTATTCGGTCACCGCGCCTATTTGGATCGAGAACAGACAGGAGCCGAAGGTTCTTTCTATGGTTCATTCCGCGTCTTACGATCCGCGCGAAAGCTCAGCTGTCACCCTCAAAGTCGAAAATCCGACCGAAAAGACTATGGATGAGGTAAGGATAGACTTCTACCTCACCGGAATCGAAGGATTTTCACTTCGTGATGCCGTTCCTTATGCAAAGGTCTGCATCGGTAAGCTAAAGCCCGGCAGACACGTAAGTGTTACGCGCCAGCTTCCCGAGTTATCGAAGTATCGCCGTGTCACCGCGATCATCTCCGCCGTTTCGGATAAGAAGGTTCGCAAGGCGACGGCTTATATCCTGCTTTCACCCATCAGCATCACCGAGGTACTTTGCGCTTCGGGTGCGATCGAGCGTGACGGCGAAGCTATCGAGAATCCCTTCCCCTACGTTACTCTTTGCAACAATTCGGGCAATGATATTACCCTCAAGGATTCGAAGCTTGCACTTTGGACTACAACAGGTAAGCCTCCGAAGGAAGAAAACATCTGGATCTCGGACGGCGTGAAGCTTCCCGCAAGAAGCGCGGTCGTGATCTGGTATCGCAAGCCAGAAAATGCGGCTTTGACCGTCGAAGACTTCAACCGCAGATTCGGCACCTCGCTTATCGAGGGCGAGAGCATCTTCATTTGCGATAAGCCGATCACTTCGAGAGCGACAGCGGGCAGAAGACTCGATCTTATTGTCGGTGGCGAGGTTATTTCGCGTGTCACCTGGAATATGGGTGATCGCCACGGTCAGGATGCCGAGGTTGGCGAGGCATATAAGTATCGCTTCGATTGCGATATGTCGCCGCTCGGAATCTTCTGCGGCAAGGGCAATCCCGCTCCCGGAAGCGTCGATTATAAGCAGCTCGGTGCACGTCTGGTAGTTGAACCCACCTATAAGGAGACCAAGAGCGCGAAGAAACAGTCGAAGAAGGATGCAAAGCGCGCAAAGCATAAGGCGCAGATCAAGTATACAAAGGCTGAAGCGGGCACGATCGCTGCCGGAAGCGCAGCTCTTGCAGCATTTGCCGCAGCGGCTATCACCAAAGCTTTGTCAAAGAAGAATAAATGATGAAATATCCTATAATTTTATCACCTATTGCAAAAACTCGCGTTTGGGGCGGAGAGAGACTCTCCGCCCTTGGCGCAGAGCCTCCGATCGGCGAGCATTGGGTGCTTTCCGTGCGCGAGGACGATAATAATAAGATCACAAACGGCGAATTTTCGGGGAAGAGCATAGATGCTGTTCTGCAAGAGCATCCCGAATTCCTTGGTACCGATTGTGCGAAGGACAAGTTTCCTCTTCTGATCAAATTCATTGATTCCAAAGAATCACTTTCAATACAGGTGCATCCCGATGATATTTCCGCCGCCGAGCTTGGCGAGGAATGCGGAAAGACAGAGATGTGGTATATCATCGATGCCGAGCCCGAATCGTATATTTATTTTGGAATCAAGGACGAATATTCGGAAGATGAAGTCAAAGAGGCTATCCTTTCGGGAAAAGATCCGACGCCTTATCTTAACAAGGTCTCCGTCAAAGCCGGTGATTGTTATTTTATCGCAGGCGGAACGCCTCACGCTATCGGCGGCGGTAACTATATCTGCGAAATACAGCAAAACTGTGACACGACCTACCGAATATATGATTACGGCAGACCGCGCGAACTCCACCTGGGGCAAGCGGCGGTGTCGATCAAGAAAAATGCGATAGGATATACAAATAAGGGAAATCTCCTTGCAAAGTGTGAGTACTTCACTTCCGAGCTTGTAACGGTAGACGGTGAAACGCTTATCGACGCAATGCCCAAAAAGTTTGCTTCGTTGACGATAGTTAAGGGAAACGGATGCATAATTGCGGGAGATGATGAATATCCCGTTTGCGAAAGAGATTCGGTCTTTATCCCCGCGGGAGAAGAGAAGTATCTTCTTTGCGGAAACATAGAGCTTATCAAAACTACAATATAAAAACAAAAAACCGATGCGTTTCCGCATCGGTTTTTTGCACAGCAAGGATTTTCGGATGTGCAAATTTTATGTTGGATTAAATTACTTAATCTCAACGGTAGCGCCAGCCTCGGTAAGAGCAGCCTTGATGGACTCAGCTTCTTCCTTAGCAACGCCTTCCTTAAGGGTCTTGGGAGCACCCTCAACGAGCTCCTTAGCTTCCTTAAGTCCGAGACCGGTGATCTCACGAACTGCCTTGATAACGCCAAGCTTGTTAGCGCCGAAGGATGCGAGAACTACGTCGAACTCGGTCTTCTCTTCTGCAGCAGCGGGAGCAGCAGCGCCTGCGCCTGCAGCAGCACCTGCGGAAACGTTAGCAGCGGATACGCCGAACTCTTCCTCACATGCAGATACGAGCTCGGAGAGCTCAAGAACGGTAAGTGCCTTGATGGATTCAAGGATAGCGGTAATCTTTTCGTTTGCCATTTTAAATGACCTCCTGAATATTTAAATGTTATGCCGCGAGAGCTTTATGCCTCTGCGGGAGCTTCTGCAGCCTCAGCGGGCTGCTCGTCCTTCTTGGCAACCTGGTCAAGAACATAGACGAATTTGGAAAGGGGAGACTGGATGCAAGCGAGCAACTGTGCAATGAGAGTATCCTTCGAAGGAATGGATGCAAGTCTTTCAACTGCTGCGGCGTCGATAACTGCGCCGTCACAGTAACCTGCAAGGAGAGTGAAGGACTCGATCTTGTCAGCATACTGCTTGAGGATCTTAGCGGGAGCTACTGCATCTTCGGGGCTGACTGCGATAGCGGTCATACCGGAGAGATACTGCTTGATATCACCGTAGCCGCACTCTTCGCATGCTCTGCCGGTGAGGGTGTTCTTAACTACCTGGTAGGAAACGCCTGCTTCGCGGAGTTCCTTACGGAGTTTGGTATCGTCCTCAACGGTGATTCCCTGGTAGTTAACAACTACACCGGAAACCGAGTTGCGAATCTTCTCGGAAAGCTCGGAGACAACCTGCTGCTTCTGCTCAAGTATAGCTTTGCTGGGCATGTGTTTAACCTCCTAATGGTTTGTGTTCGTAAAAAAAATATCCTTCTCCCGAGAGCGAGGCGCACCGAAAGAAAGACACAAATAAAGTATTTGATTCTTCCTCGGCAGGGTGGCATTCGCTTTTACGGGAACCTGCTGTCTTTGGATAACGGCATAGATTATACCACATTTCAATCGATTTGTCAATACCTTTTTGAAAAAAACTTTTGCATTTTACAAAATTATTTGTTTTTTAATATTTTCTATGCTTATATGTGGTGATAATACTGCTTGTTTACATCAAGTTCATATTTGAGGTGTATAATAGAATAAATATACAGTTCGGAGTTTTACTATGGCAAAAATTTCTTTTACTCGCAGCAAGGAAACTGCGGTTGAAAATATCAAGGGTTATCTCACCGTCAGTCTCGCACTGGCTCTCATCGCCGCTATTCTGAGATCGCTTGCATATCTCTTCTCGTTCGATGCCGATATAGGATATTTCAACGGCAGCTTGTTTTCAAAGATCGCTACCTATTTTATAGTAGTGTCCTGCGCCTTTGCTTTGACGGGATTTGTATTCATTTCTAAAGAGGCGACTCTTCCTCGCAAACTTACTAATGAAGGCAATTCGATCTACTTTGCTTCGGTCTTCGCAGGATTCATTATGATCGCCGATTTTGCTTTCAAGCTTTACTCGATGATTGGCGAGGATAAGTTCAGCTATTATAAGTTTATTTTCGCGCGTACATTCAAATCCGAGAATTCTTATATCATCAGAGCGACCGCGGTTATCGAAATTGCGGGAGTTCTTGCAAGCATGCTTGCAGCGATATGCTTCTTCCTTCGTTCTTCAAAGAAGTTTGATTCGAAGCTTTGCGCTTGGCTTGGATTCTTTCCGATCATCAGAGCTCTAACCGGAGTTGCGCAGATCTATTTCGAGATGGAAGTGCAGATGAACCATCCCTCCAAGCTTATGCTTGAGTTTGCGTTGATTGCTGTGATGATCGCATTCCTTTATGAACTCAGATTCTTTGTTTCCGAGGATCACGCAAGGCCGAGACATTTTGTTGTGCTTTCCTGCGTTGCACTCATCATTTCGATCTCTGCGGGAATTTCCGAAATGATCGGATTTTTCGCGGGACAACTGACAAAAGGCGATTTCTGCATCGAGGCATTCTTCTGTTTGGCTATGGGACTGTACGGAGCCGCAAGAACAATCTCTTACGTAAAGTCTCTCGAAACAAAAGCATCGGAACAGATAGTCGAAGAATAATTCCTTCCTTATTATATATAAGACAAAATTCCGTATTCTCGGAGAAAAGAGAGGACAGCATGTCGGTAGATTTTGCGGTTGAGCGAATTATATGGCTTCATAAAAGAATAAAGGACGGATACTATCCGAATGCTATGCGTCTTTCGGAACGCTTTGGGATCTCCCACCGACAGGCACAGCGTGACTGCGACTATCTGCGCCGCAAGCTTGAGGCTCCGATAGCGTTTGACAGATCGAAGCAGGGATATTATTACACCGAGAATTTTTCTCTGCCCGATTCCATCAGAGTGGAAGACCCGCGCGATATTTCGAATATCGTTGCCTTGGCGGATATGCTCGGTGACGAAGGCGAATCTACGCAGATCGGCATCCCTTATTCCGCTCTTTTGCAGATCCCGGATAAGCTCGTTGCGCTTGAACTTGCGCCTTTTGTAACGCGCCGCGTCGGATCGAAGGGAAGATACATATGCGAGTTTCAAAATATTCGCCTCTTCTTCGGAGCGCTTGTTGCATCGGATGCCGATATACGTATTATAGAACCCGCTTGGCTTCGTGATGATTTTTGCCGCTCGCTTGATAAATTGCGTATGGCTAATACCTGCGAAGAAGAGGAAAGCGAAGCAGAAGAACAATAATGTTGGTAAATTTGTTCAAAATGCGGCATTTTCCGCATTTTGAACAAAAATAAATGTCTTTATTTGTGTCAAAAAACAGATAAAAACAGGTTTAAACCCTGCCTTTCAGGGGACTTTTGAGGTCTATTTGTGAAATATGCATAAAAACGAGCACTATTTGTTAGTAAAATTCTACTATATGTAATATTGCAAATGGACGAAAAATGTAGTATAATATTGGAGCTTGATGTGCGAAGAATGCGTTGAAGCGAAAGGTTGCCGTAAGAACATGCGGGTAATTTTCGTGGAGAAGTCCGATTTGATCGGGCGCGTGGGCTATGTCAGGTACCGGGCAGCCTCTGTTCAAAGGTTGCTTCGTGACGACGGCTTTGTAGCCGTACGATCCGGAATTCGCGTCGCGCCGTGCTTGCGTGACGGCGGCGAGTGGCGGGTTTCGGCTTTTGTATGGCTGCAAAACGAAACGCACGGAACGGTGCATAACAGAAACCGCTCCTAACTTTTCGAACGCGCTGCGCAAATGGCTACATTTTATTATATTCGCACGCACGCGAGAGAAAAAACAAGGAGGAAACACAAGATGGCAGTTAAGGAACAGCTCAGAGTCAAGCTGAAGAGCTACGATCACACACTTGTTGACGCGGCAGCCGCAAAGATCGTCGAAGTTGCTAAGCGCAACGGCGCCGAGGTTTCGGGTCCCATTCCGCTTCCCACCGAGAAGGAGATCGTAACCATTCTCCGTGCAGTCCACAAGTACAAGGACAGCCGCGAGCAGTTTGAGCTTCGCAACCACAAGAGACTCATTGATATCAAGAAGCCTTCGAAGAAACTCACCGAAGAGCTTATGAACATTGAGCTCCCCGCTGGCGTTGATATTCAGGTTACCCTCTAATCAACACCAAAATCCCCATCACAACACGCTCAAGTGAGCGCTTGTTGGTCAAGTTGGCGTAATGCCGAAAGGTAAAATTCACAGCGTCAACCAATAACCTTCAGGAGGAAAAAAGATGAAAAAAGGAATTATCGGTAAGAAGATCGGTATGACCCAGATCTTCGACGAAGTCGGAAACGTTATTCCGGTAACGATAATCCAGGCTGGTCCCTGCGTAGTATCGCAGAAGAAGACCGCTGAACAGGACGGCTACAATGCCGTACAGCTCGGCTTTGAGGATTGCAAAGACAAGCACGCAACCAAGGCTGAGATCGGACATTTCGCAAAGAACGGACTTACCACCAAGAGACATCTCAAGGAGTTCCGTCTTGAAGATTGCTCCGGCTACAACGTAGGTGATGTCGTATCGGTCGAAACCTTCGCCGTTGGCGAGAAGGTCGACGTAACAGGTATGACCAAGGGCCACGGTTACACCGGTGCTATCAAGAGATGGAATCTTCACAAGCTGAGAATGACACACGGCGTTGGCCCTGTGCATCGTCAGTCCGGTTCTATGGGTGTTATCGACCCTGCGAGAATTTTCAAGAACAAGAAGATGGCAGGTCAGTACGGTAATGAACAGGTTACCATTCTTAATCTTGCCGTTGCTAAGATCGATGCAGAGAACAACCTTATCGCAGTTCGCGGCGCTATTCCCGGCGCTAAGGGCGGTATCGTATTCATCCGCGATTCGATCAAGGCTTAAGGAATGAAGGAGGATTTGACAAATGCCTAACATTAAAGTACTTGATATGACAGGCAAGGAAGTCGGCGAAATGAGCCTCTCTGAGAAGCTTTTCGGAGCTGAGGTAAACGCATCCGTCCTTCACGCCGCAGTCAGAGCATTCATGCTCAACCAGAGACAGGGTACTCAGTCCACCCTTACCCGTACCGAGGTAAGCGGCGGCGGTAAGAAGCCCTGGAGACAGAAGGGTACAGGCCGCGCACGTCAGGGTTCCACCCGTGCTCCTCAGTGGGTACACGGCGGTATCGCTCTCGGCCCCAAGCCTCGCACCTATCGCACTGAGCTCAACAAGAAGACCAAGAGAGTTGCTCTCTTCAGCGCACTCTCCGACAAGGCTGCTAACGGCAACCTCATCATTCTTGACGAGTGCAAGCTCGAGTCCTACAAGACCTCCGAGATGGTAAAGATGTTTGCCGCTCTCGGTCTTAACAAGGACGTAGAGAAGACCTACAAGGTCGGCGACGAGAAGAAGACTCGCACCGAGACCGTAGCATGCAAGACACTGCTCGTTCTCCCCGAGGCTGACCGCGTAGTCGTTAAGAGCTGTGCCAACATTCCCACCGCAGCTACAACCCTTTACAGCACCATCAACGTTTATGAGATCCTCAATGCTGAGAAGCTCGTAATCACCAAGGCTGCTGTTGAGAAGCTCGAGGAGGTATACGCATAATGAAGAAAATGGTACAGGACATCATCATCGCTCCCGTTATCACCGAGGCGAGCATGGATATGATGAATCAGAAAAAGTATGTATTCAAAGTTATGACCAGCGCAACCAAGCCTGAGATTGCAAACGCAGTTGAGGTTATGTTCGGTGTAAAGGTTGCGTCTGTAAATACCATGATGATGAAGCGCAAGGAAAAGAGAGTTCGCTACAACTATGGTTACACTGCAGAGTGGAAGAAAGCCATCGTTACCCTTACTGAGGACTCCAAGACCATCGCCTTCTTCGACGGTATGAACTAAGTAGGAGGAAACGAATAATGCCTACAATCAAATATAAGCCTACGACACCTGCCAGAAGACATATGTCTGTTGCTTCCTTCGAGGAGATCACTAAGTTTTCTCCCGAGAAGAGCCTGGTAGTTATCAAGAAGAAGCACGCAGGACGTAACTCCTACGGTAAGATCACCGTTCGTCACAGAGGCGGTGGAAACAAGGTTAAGTACCGTATCATCGACTTCCGTCGTAACGACACCGAGGCTGCAAAGGTTATCGGTATCGAGTACGACCCCAACCGTACCGCTTACATCGCTCTCCTCGAGAACGAGTCCGGCAAGAAGAGCTACATCATCGCTCCCGTTGGACTTAAGGACGGCGACGTTGTTTACTCCGGCGCAGAGGCTGATATCAAGCCCGGTAACACCCTGCCCCTTGCAAACATCCCCACCGGTACTTTCATTCACAACATTGAGCTTCACCCCGGCAAGGGCGGTCAGCTTGTCCGTTCCGCTGGTTCCGCAGCTCAGCTCATCTCGAAAGAGAATGATCAGGCTCTCATCCGTCTTCCCTCCGGCGAAGTCAGAATCGTTGCTCTCAACTGCAAGGCTACAATCGGCCAGGTTGGTAACATCGAGCATGACACCGTTAAGGTCGGTAAGGCTGGTAAGACCCGCCACAAGGGTATCAGACCTACCGTTCGCGGTTCTGTAATGAACCCCTGCGATCACCCCCACGGTGGTGGTGAAGGTAAGTCTCCCATCGGTCATCCCGGACCGCTTACTCCTTGGGGCAAGCCCGCTCTCGGTTATAAGACTCGTAACAAGAAGGCTCTTACCGAGAAGTTCATCGTAAAGCACAGAAACGCTAAATAAGGAGGGAATATAGAATGAGCAGAAGTCTTAAGAAGGCGCCTTTTGTTGAAGAGAAACTCATCAGCAGAGTTCGCGCTATGAACGAAAAGAACGAGAAGAAAGTCATCAAGACTTGGTCCCGTGCATCTACAATATTCCCCGAATTCGTTGGTCACACCATCGCGGTTCACGACGGCAAGAAGCATGTTCCGGTATATATCATCGAGGACATGGTTGGACACAAGCTCGGTGAGTTTGCTCCCACCCGCCGTTTCCCCGGCCACGCTGGCACCAAGACATCCAACACCGGTAAATAATCGAGGAGGAAAGAAGAATAATGGAAGCAAGAGCTTATCTTAAATATTTGAGAATTTCTCCCCGTAAGGTAAAGATCGTTCTCGATCTCATCCGCGGTAAGGATGCCGACGTTGCTATGGCAATTCTCAAGAATACCCCTAAGGCTGCATCTCCCGAGCTCGTAAAGCTCCTCAAGAGTGCAATCGCAAATGCAGACCACAATTTCCAGATGGACACCGCAAACCTTTACGTTTCCGAGTGCTTCGTCTGCCCCGGTCCTACTCTCAAGAGATACATGCCCAGAGCTAAGGGTTCGGGCAACAGAATTCTCAAGAGAACATCTCATGTAACCCTCGCGGTTAAGGAAAGAGAAACTAAGGAGGTCAATGCCTAATGGGACAGAAAGTTAATCCTCACGGCCTTCGCGTTGGCGTCATCAAGGGCTGGGATTCCAGATGGTGCGTCAAGGACGAGGTTTTCGGAGATACACTTGTACAGGACTACAAGATCAGAAAGCTCCTCAAGGAAGAGCTTCAGAAGGCAGGCGTGCCTAAGATTGAGATCGAAAGAGATCAGTACAGAGTAAGAGTTTACATCCACTGCGCAAAGCCCGGTCAGGTTATCGGCCGCAGCGGTGACAACATCGAGAAGATGAAGAAGGAAGTTGAAGCTATCGTAGGCAAGGACGCCAACGGTAAGGTAATTCCCGTATCCATCAACGTTGTTGAAGTTCGTAACCCCGAGCTCAACGCACAGCTCGTAGCAGAAAACATTGCAGCTCAGCTCGAAGGCCGTGTGGCTTTCCGCCGTGCAATGAAGATGGCTATCAGAAATACAATGCGCCTTGGCGCACGCGGAATCAAGATCACCTGCGGCGGCCGTCTCGGCGGTGCGGAAATCGCACGTTCCGAGCACTACCACGAGGGTACCATTCCGCTTCAGACCATCCGTGCAGACATCGACTACGGTTTCTGGGAGGCTAACACCACCTACGGTAAGATCGGTGTAAAGGTATGGATCTACAATGGCGAAGTCCTCAACGAGGGCGCAGCTCGCGAGAGAAGAAACGATCGCAGAAACGATCGCAGAGGCGATCGCAGAAACAACGGTGAGCGCCGCGACAACCGCGGTCCCCGCAACAATGACCGCCGTCAGGGTGGTAACAGACCTCAGGGCAATCGCCCCCAGGGCAACCGTCCCCAGGGCAATCGTCCCCAGGGTGCACGTCCCACTAAAGAAGGAGGCGCAAACTAATGTTAATGCCTAAAAGAGTAAAGTTCCGTCGCGTACAGCGTGGCCGCCTTACAGGTAAGGCTTCCCGCGGTAACGAGCTGGCGTACGGTTCTTACGGTCTCGTAGCTCTTGAGCCTGCTTGGATCACCTCCAACCAGATCGAGGCTGCCCGTATCGCAATGACCCGTTACATCCGCCGTGGCGGTAACGTTTGGATCAAGATCTTCCCCGATAAGCCCATCACCGAGAAGCCTGCTGAGACCCGAATGGGTTCCGGTAAGGGTTCGCCCGAGTACTGGGTAGCAGTCGTTAAGCCCGGACGCATCATGTTCGAGATGGACGGCGTATCCGAGGAAGTTGCAAAGGAAGCTATGCGTCTTGCTTCGCACAAGCTCCCCATCAAGTGCAAGTTTGTTTCTAAGGAGGTAACAGAATGAAGATCAGCGAGATCAGAGCAATGAGCGCCCAAGAACTCAACGCAAAGCTCAAGGAACTGAAGGAAGAGCTGTTCAACCTCCGCTTCCAGCTTGCCATCAACCAGCTCGAGAACACCAACCGCATCAGCGAAGTCAAGCGCGACATCGCACGCGTTATGACTGTTCAGAACGAGAAGAACGCGTAAGGAGGCTAAAGTAAATGGAAGACAGAAACCTCAGAAAAGTAAGAGTCGGACTTGTTGTCAGCAACAAGATGGACAAGACCGTTACCGTTGCTATTGCGGACAACGTAAAGCACCCCATCTATGGTAAGATCGTTAAGCACACTCTCAAGGTTCACGCTCATGACGAGAACAACGAGTGCGGCATCGGCGATAAGGTCAGCATTATGGAGACCCGTCCTCTTTCCAAGACAAAGAGATGGCGCGTTGTTACCATAATCGAAAAGGCTAAATAATCTAGCGGCACATTTCATATAGTAAATACGTCAAAAATCGTATTGAAACAGGAGGAATCTTAAGTGATACAGCAAGAATCAAGAATGAAGGTTGCCGACAATACCGGCGCCAAGGAGCTTCTCTGCATTCGCGTTCTTGGTGGCACCGGCCGCAGATATGCGAATATCGGCGATGTTGTTGTTGCTACTGTTAAGAAGGCAAGCCCCGGCGGAATCGTTAAGAAGGGCGACGTTGTAAAGGCAGTTATCGTGCGCAGCACACACGGCACCAAGAGAGCAGACGGCTCATATATCAAGTTCGATGAGAACGCAGCGGTCATCATCAAGGAAGACCAGACCCCCCGTGGCACCCGTATCTTTGGCCCGGTGGCAAGAGAGCTCAGAGAAAAGCAGTACCTCAAGATACTGTCTCTCGCTCCCGAAGTACTTTAAGGTAAGGAGATAAAAACGATGAATATCAAAACTGGCGATACTGTCGTACTTCTCACCGGTAAGGCAGCAGAAAAGAAAGATAAGAACGGCAAGGTTCTCACTCACGAAGTAATCGCTGTTTCTCCCAAGGAGGACAAGGTTATCGTTAAGGGTGTTAACACCGTTCACAAGCACGTAAAGGCTCGCCGTCAGGGCGAGACCAGCTCCATCGTTGATACCGAGGGTGCTATCTACGCGTGCAAGGTAGCTCTTTATTGCCCCGCTTGCGATAAGGGCGTAAGAGTTAAGACCATCATTAAGGATGGCAAGAAGATCCGCACTTGTGCTAAGTGTGGCAAGGAACTGTAAGGAGGTAGGGAATTATGGCAAGACTTAAGGAAACTTATAGAAATGAAGTAGCTCCCGCACTCATGCAGCAGTTCGGCTACAAGAGCACCATGCAGATCCCCCGCCTTGACAAGGTTGTCCTCAACGTAGGCTCCAGCGAGGCAAGAGATAACGCAAAGGTCATCGAGAACATCATCGGCGACCTCACTCTCATCACCGGTCAGAAGGCAGTTCCCACCAAGGCTCGCAAGTCCGTCGCAAACTTCAAGGTTCGTGAAGGCATGACCATTGGTGCAAAGGTTACTCTCCGCGGCGAGAGAATGTACGAGTTCGTTGACAAGCTCTTCAACTTCGCACTCCCCCGCGTTCGTGACTTCAAGGGTATCAACCCCGATGCATTCGACGGCAGAGGAAACTATGCTCTCGGTCTTAAAGAGCAGCTTATCTTCCCCGAGATCGAGTACGACAAGATCGACAAGATCCGCGGTATGGATATCTGCTTCGTAACCACCGCTAACACTGACGAAGAGGCTCGCGCACTGCTTGCAGCGCTCGGCGCTCCCTTCGCAAAGAACTAATCAAGGAGGTAGGCAAAAATGGCAAAGAAGGCAATGATTAACAAGCAGCAGGCTAAGCAGAAGTTCTCCACCCGTGAGTACAACCGTTGCAAGATCTGCGGCCGTCCCCACGCTTACCTTCGTAAGTACGGCATCTGCCGTATCTGCTTCCGCGAGCTGGCTTACAAGGGCCAGATCCCGGGCGTAAGAAAGGCATCCTGGTAAGAAATTACCAACCCCACATATCGGCAGGAAATTAAGCTACGGCCCGATTTAACCGCCGATACGCCGCCGTTTGCCAACGGCAGCAAGATAAATTAAACTTGCATATGGAGGAAAATTAAAATGCAAATGTCAGACGTTATCGCCGATATGCTCACAAGAATCAGAAATGCTAACGATGCAAAGCATGCAACTGTGGACATTCCGGCATCCAACATGAAGAAGGCAATCGCCGAAATCCTCGTAAATGAGGGTTATGTTTCCGCTTTCGAGACCATCGAAGACGGCAAGCAGGGTATCATCCGTGTCACCCTTAAGTACACCGGCAAGAAGCAGAAGGTTCTCCGCGGTATCCGCAGAGTATCCAAGCCCGGTCTCCGTATCTACGCAGGCTGTGAAGAGATGCCCCGTGTAATGAACGGTCTCGGCATCGCTATCGTATCCACCTCGAAGGGCATCATGACCGACAAGCAGGCTCGCAAAGAGAAGGTTGGCGGCGAAGTGCTCGCTTTCGTATGGTAATTAAGGAGGTAGCAAGATGTCTAGAATTGGTAGAAACCCCATCACCCTC
Source organism: Clostridia bacterium (assembly GCA_017415485.1). Lineage (GTDB taxonomy): Bacteria > Bacillota > Clostridia > Oscillospirales > CAG-272 > CAG-390. The sequence continues at coordinate 36,111 of JAFQGP010000080.1, read as the reverse complement.
CCCGCAGGCGTTGAAGTTAAGACCGAAGCAGGTCTTGTAACCGTTAAGGGTCCCCGCGGCACTCTCACCGAGAAAATCTCGGAGAGAATGACTGTTAAGGTTGAGGCAGGCGTTCTTACTGTTGAGCGTCCCACCGATGAGAAGGCTGACAGAAGCCTCCACGGTCTCACCCGTACACTTATCAACAACATGGTTGTTGGTGTAACTGAGGGTTACACCAAGGTACTCGAGATCCACGGTACCGGTTACAGAGCAACCATGCAGGGTAATAACCTTCTCCTTTACGTAGGTCACTCCCTCGTAAACGGAAAGCCCCAGGCAAAGCTCACAATCGCTCAGCCCGAAGGCATCACCTTCGAGGTTGCAGAGAAGGCCGTTCCGATCACCATTACCATTAAGGGTAACAGCAAGCAGGCAGTTGGCCAGATCGCAGCAGTTATCCGCGGTAAGAGACCTCCCGAGCCTTACCACCAGAAGGGTATCCGTTACGCAGGCGAGAATGTCCGTCGTAAGGAAATGAAGAAGAAGAACTAAGAGAGAGGAGTAAACAGAAATGGTATCTAAGAAGGATAAGAACGCAGCGCGTATCAAGAGACATACCAGAGTCAGAGCAAAGCTCTCCGGCACATCTGAGCGTCCTCGTCTCGCTGTATATCGTTCCACTAACAATATCAGCGCGCAGATCATTGACGATGTCAAGGGCATCACTCTTGTAAGTGCTTCTTCCTACGAGAAGGAATTTGAAGTTGGCGGCAACAAAGAGGCTGCCAAGAAGGTCGGCAAGCTCGTTGCCGAAAGAGCAATCGAAAAGGGTATCACCGAAGTCGTATTCGACCGCGGCGGCTATCTTTATCACGGACGTGTATCGGAACTGGCTGAAGGCGCTCGCGAGGGCGGCCTGAAGTTCTGAGTCTTCGGACTGACTTCCGGTTTGTACACTGTTCAACTAAAATTAATTGAACAATTCAGGAGATTAAAATGGCATTCAGAAACAATAATTACGAGGAAAAGCAGTATATTGAGAACCTCGTAGCACTGAACCGTGTTTCCAAGACCGTTAAAGGTGGACGTATTGCCCGCTTCGCAGCTCTTATGGTAGTAGGCGACGGCCACGGCCACGTTGGCGTAGGTATCGGCAAGGCTGCCGAAGTTACCGAGGCCATCCGCAAAGGTGTTGAAGACGCAAAGAAGAATATGATCACCGTATCCATTAAGGGCACCACCATTCCTCACGAGGTTCTTGGTGTGTTCGGCGCAGGCAAGGTTCTCCTTAAGCCCGCTGCTCCCGGTACCGGTATCATCGCTGGCTCCAAGGTTCGTATGGTCCTTGAGGCTGCAGGCATTCACAATATTCGTGCAAAGTGCCTTCGTTCCAACAACCCCATCAACGTAGTAAAGGCAACCCTCGCAGGACTCTCCGAGCTCCGCACCGTTGAGGAAGTTGCTCGCACTCGTGATATCACTGCAGACGACGTTAAGGGAGGTACTCAGAAATGAAGAAAGTAACTCTCGTAAAGTCCCTCATCTGCGCTAAGCCGAACCAGAAGCTCACCGCTGCTTCTCTCGGCCTCAAGAAAATCGGCGACTTCGTCCTTCATCAGGAAGGTCCCGTACTTGACGGTAAGGTAAGAGTTATCTCCCACCTCGTATCCGTTGAGGATGTAGAGTAAAGGAGGACGCAATAATGAAGCTTAATGAACTCAGACCCGCAGAAGGTTCCGTTCAGGAAAGATTCCGCAAGGGTCGCGGACCCGGCTCCGGCAACGGCAAGACCGCAGGCAAGGGCCACAAGGGACAGAATGCTCGCTCCGGCGGCGGTGTAAGACCCGGTTTCGAGGGCGGACAGTTCCCCATCTACAGACAGCTTCCTAAGAGAGGCTTCAACAACAAGAGATTCGCTACCGTTTACGCAACCGTTAACGTAAGCGATCTCAACCGCTTCGAGGATGGCGCTATCGTTGATATCCAGACTCTTCTTGATGCTCGCGTGATCCGCAAGGCACAGGACGGTCTCAAGGTTCTCGGCAATGGCGAGATCACCAAGAAGCTCACCGTTAAGGCTGCTAAGTTCTCTGCAGCAGCTAAGGAAAAGATCGAAGCAGCAGGCGGAAGTTGCGAGGAGGTATAAGGATGTTTGCGACATTCAAAAATGCCTGGAAGGTAGCTGAGCTCCGCTCTAAACTCCTGTTTACTCTGCTGATCCTCATCGTTTACCGTCTCGGCGCGCAGATTCCCGTTCCTTTCATCGACCCCAATGCGTACTCGTACTTCACTACAAGCGCATCCGGTTCGATCTTCACCTACCTTAATCTGCTCTCGGGTGATGCATTCGCAAAGGCAACTCTCTTTGCACTTTCCGTATCTCCCTACATCACCTCCTCCATCGTTATCCAGCTTCTCACAGTTGCAATTCCCGCGCTTGAGAGACTGTCCAAGAACGGTGAAGAGGGTAGAGCAATCATCACCAAGATCACCCGCTACACCACAGTAGGACTTGCAATTCTCACTGCTATCGGTTACCTCGCATACATGGAGGCAGCCGGAATGCTCATCAGCGACATTACCTTCTTCGGCAAGGTCGTTATCGTAGCATGCTACTGCGCAGGTGCATCTATCATCATGTGGCTCGCTGAGAAGATCAATGAGCACGGCATCGGCAACGGTGTTTCCATGATCCTCTTCGCGAACATCATTGCAAGCCTTCCCTCTATGCTCGGTCAGCTTTGGACCACTGTGTTCGAAGGTCCCGCAGCATTCGCAGGCTTCAACCTTGGAGGCCTCTTCGTAGCTCTCTTTGCTATCGTATTCGTATTTGCAAGCATCGTATTCATCGTTTGGTTCACTGAGTCCGAGCGCAGAATTCCTATCCAGTATGCAAAGCGCGTTGTTGGCAGAAAGATGTACGGCGGTCAGTCCTCCAACCTTCCGATGAAGCTGAACATGAACGGCGTTATGCCCGTTATCTTCGCAAGCTCCATCGTATCTCTCCCCGCAACCATCGCAGCGTTCTTCCCGAACAGCGGTTTTGCTAACTTTATAAATGAGTTCTTCAATTATAATACTTGGCTCTACCTCATCATCAATATGGCGTTGATCATTGTATTTGCGTACTTCTACGTACTCATCTCCTTCAACCCTGTTGAGGTTGCGAACAACATTCAGAAGAATGGCGGCTCTATCCCCGGTATCCGTTCGGGTAAGCCTACCATTATGTATATCAAGAAGATTCTTAACAGAGTTACTCTTATCGGTGCGATCTTCCTTTGCATCATCTCGGGTCTTCCCATGCTCATCAACATCGTGATCACTACTATCAATCCTCACAGCGTTGCGTTCTCCGCAATCGCTTTCGGCGGTAACTCGCTCCTCATTGTAGTAGGCGTTGCTCTTGAGACTGTACGTGACCTCGATGCACAGCTTGCGCTCCGTAACATGAGCGGCTCCAAGACAAAGGGTCTCTTCGGTTAATACCGACCCGCGGATATTTCGGAGGAAATTAATGAATCTTATCATTATGGGAGCCCCCGGTGCGGGAAAAGGCACTCAGGCCGAAATTATTGCCGCAAGAGAAAATATCCCCGCGATTTCAACGGGACAGATCCTTCGCGACGCTATGGCAGCGGGCACAGAGCTCGGCAAAACTGCCAAGGGTTATGTCGAGAACGGTGATCTTGTCCCCGACGAGATCGTAATCGGCATCGTTCGTGACTATCTTAAGTCCGACGCTTGCGCGAACGGATTTATTCTTGACGGCTTCCCCCGTTCTATCGCCCAGGCTGAGGCGCTTGAGAAGATGGGCGTCGTAATCGACGCAGTCCTCTCGATCGACGTAAGCGACGATAGGATCGTAGCCAGAATGTCGGGCAGACGCGTTTGCAAGTGCGGCGCATCCTACCACATCGACTACAAACCGTCCAAAGTTGAAGGCATCTGCGATAAGTGCTCCTCGGAGCTCTACATCAGAGCCGACGACAAGGCAGAAACAGTTATCACCAGACTTCATAACTACCACGCGCAGACCGAGCCCCTTCTTGCGTTCTACAACGAGAGAGGCAAGCTCATCCGCGTTGAGGGGCAGGAAGAGGTTGAGGATACAACAAGGCTCGTGCGTGAAGCACTTGCCAAGGTTGGCGGCAGATAATGATACCGATCAAAAATCCCCAGCAAATAGCCGTTATGAGAGAAGCGGGAAGGATCGCTTACGAAGCGATGTATAAGGCGCGCGAGATCATCCGCGAGGGTGTGAGCACCTATGACATCGACAAGGTGATCAGAGCACACATTGAAAAATGCGGTGCACGCCCCGGCTTCCTCGGTTACGGCGGTTTCCCGGGAAGCGCTTGTATCAGCGTAAATGACGAAGTTATTCACGGTATTCCTTCAAAAAAGAGAATACTTTTCGAGGGTGACATCGTAAAGATAGATACAGGAGCATTCTATAAGGGATTTAACTCTGATATGGCGAGAACCTTCGCCGTCGGAAGCGTCAGCGATGAAGCGACGCACTTGATCGAGACTACAAAGAAGAGCTTCTTCTGCGGTCTTGAACAGTGCCGCGAATCGAATCGCATCGGCGACATCGGTCACGCGATTCAGAGCTGTGTTGAAGCCGAGGGCTTCAGCGTTGTAAGAAGGTACATCGGCCACGGTGTCGGACGCGATCTGCACGAAGATCCCGAGGTTCCGAATTTCGGAACTGCAGGGCGCGGCGTAAAGCTTATGGTGGGTATGACCCTTGCCATCGAACCGATGGTAAACGTAGGCGGCTGCGAGGTTCGTCAGTTGTCCGACGGTTGGACCGTCAAAACCGCAGACGGCACGCTCTCTGCACATTATGAGAACACCGTCGCAATCACTCCCGATGGCCCCGTGATCCTCACGGCACCGCTCGAGTGAACTCAACCGAATATGAATGGAGGGAAAAGTTATGCCTAAGAATGACGTAATCGAATTTGAAGGTACGGTCCTTGAGGCTCTGCCCAACACCGTCTTCAAAGTACAGCTTCCCAACGGCCACATTGTGACCGCGCATATTTCGGGTAAGCTGAGACAGAATTTTATCAGAATTCTGCCCGGTGACCACGTTACCGTTGAGGTTTCGGTTTACGACCTCAATAAGGGACGAATCACCTGGCGTACGAAATAAGTACAATTTTCAGAAAGGTATGGTTAAAAATGAAAGTTAAGCCATCCGTAAAGAAGATCTGCGAAAAGTGCAAGATCATCAAGAGACACGGCCGTGTAATGGTCATCTGCGAGAACCCCAAGCACAAGCAGCGCCAGGGTTGATAGCGAATTTAAGAGAAAGAAAGGATTAACAGAATGGCTCGTATAGCTGGTGTTGATATTCCTAATTCCAAGCGTGTTGAGATTGCTCTTACCTACATTTACGGTATCGGCCGCAAGAGTGCAAATGACATCCTTGCAAAGACCGGCATCAATCCCGACACCCGCGCTAAGGACCTCACTGAAGATGAGGTTGCTAAGCTCCGTGACGAGATCGAGAACAACTACGTTGTAGAAGGTGACCTTCGCCGTGACGTTGCTCTCAACATCAAGCGTCTTGTAGAAATTAACTGCTACCGCGGTATCCGTCACAGAAAGGGACTCCCTGTAAGAGGTCAGAGAACTAAGACCAATGCAAGAACTCGTAAGGGTCCCGTTAAGACTATCGCAAACAAGAAGAAAGGTTCGTAAGTTATGGCTAAAGTTGCAAAGAAGGTTATCAAGAAGCGCCGCGATAAGAAGAATATTCCTAACGGCCAGGTACACATTCGTGCTACCTTCAATAACACCATCGTTACCGTAACCGATACCGAGGGTAATGCAATTTCTTGGGCTTCCGCCGGTGAACTCGGCTTCAAGGGCTCCAGAAAGTCCACCCCCTTCGCCGCTCAGTCCGCTTCCGAGACTGCTGCAAAGGCAGCAATGGAGCACGGTCTTAAGTCGGTTGAAGTATATGTCAGAGGCCCCGGATCCGGACGTGAGTCTGCAATCCGTGCACTCGAGACTGTCGGTCTTCAGATTACAATGATTAAAGACGTTACCCCTGTACCCCACAATGGATGCAGACCCCCCAAGCGCCGCCGCGTTTGATCAAAAAAAGGAGGAACTACAATTATGGCAAGATATACAGGTCCTGTATGCAAGCTTTGCCGCAGAGAGGGCGTAAAGCTCTTCCTCAAGGGCGAGCGTTGCACTTCCGGCAAGTGCCCCTTTGACCGTATCGATCCCAATTCCCGTAACCGTAATGCAGGTCCCGCAGCTCCCGGTCAGCACGGCGCTGCTAAGAAGAAACTGCAGGAGTACGGAAGACAGCTCCGTGAGAAGGAGAAGGTAAGACGCGTATACGGCGTTCTCGAGCGTCAGTTCGTTAACTACTACGAAAAGGCAGACCGTATGCCCGGTATGACCGGTGAGAATCTCCTCATTCTTCTTGAGAGACGTCTCGATAACGCAGTATTCCGTATGGGCTTCGGTGAGTCCAGAACTCAGTCCCGTCAGCTCACACTTCACGACCACATCCGTGTAAACGGCAAGAAGGTCAACATTCCTTCCTACTCTATCAGAGTTGGCGACGTTATCTCTGTTGCAGAGAACGCACGTGAGAAGGATTCCATCAAGGCTCTCGTAGAGGCTATGGGCAGCAAGAACGCTCCCAAGTGGCTTGAGGTAGACGCTGCGAATGCATCTGCAAAGGTCATCGCTCTTCCCACCAGAGAAGACGTCGGCTTCGACTTCAACGAGCAGCTCATCGTCGAGCTCTATTCCAAGTAATACCGCACATTCTCCCACAGGCTGCACTCCGGCTTTGGGGGTGTGCGTAATACGTGGGAGCATAAACCTATGCGCATAAACTATTATCGCAGACACAAATATTATTGGAGGGTATAATCTGGAATGATAGAGATTCAAAAGCCAAATATCGTAACGGTAGATGAAAGCGAAGACGGCAGAAGCGGTAAATTTATCGTTGAGCCTCTTGAGCGCGGATACGGAACCACACTCGGAAACTCGCTTCGCAGAGTTCTTATGAGCTCGCTTCCCGGTGTAGCCGTTACATCTATCAAGGTAGACGGTGCATTACACGAATTCACCTCGCTTCCCGGTGTGGCAGAGGATCTGACAGAGATCGTTCTGAATATCAAGGGCATTGTTGCAAAGCTCTATACTCAGGCGCCCAAGACTGTCATCCTTGATGCGGTTGGCCCCGACAACGTAACCGCAGGACACATCAAGCAGGACTCCGATATCGTAATTCTCAACTCGGATCACCACCTCGCAACTCTTGCAGAGGGTGCACACCTTTATATTGAACTGACCTTTGAAAACGGCCGCGGTTATGTATCGCAGGACAAGAACAAGCTTCTGCACGCAGATAGCTTCGGTACTGCAGTAAGCGCACCTATCGGTCTGATCTATACAGACTCGATCTACACACCCGTTTACAACGTCAGCTACACTGTTGAGAACACTCGTGTCGGAAGTAATATGACCGATTATGATAAACTCACGCTCGAGGTTCTGACCAACGGAACCATCACAGCAAAAGAAGCGATTTCGCTCGGTGCCAAGATTCTCAACGAGCATCTCAACTTGTTTGTGGATTTGTCGGATGAAGCAAAGAACGCGGAGATCATGATTGAGAGACCCGAAAAGGAAAAAGAAAAGGTTCTTGAGATGACCATTGAGGAACTTGACCTGTCTGTACGTAGCTTCAACTGTTTGAAGCGCGCAGGCATTGACACGGTAGAAGATTTGGTCAGCCGCTCCGAGGACGAAATGATCAAGGTTCGTAACCTCGGTAAGAAATCGCTCGAAGAAGTCATCCTCAAGCTCGAAAGCCTCGGTCTTACACTTCGTAACGACGAGGAATAAGAGCGGGACGATTTCATTCACAACACAGATTTATTAAGGAGGAGCATTAAGATGCCCGGAACCAGAAAACTCGGCAGACCTACCGCTCACAGAAAAGCTATGCTTCGCGGTCTTGTTACCTACCTGCTTCAGCACGGCAAGGTTGAGACTACTGTGACCCGTGCTAAGGAAGTCCGTGCACTTGCTGAGAAGATGATCACTCTCGGTAAGCAGAATACACTTGCAAGCCGTCGTGCCGCTTACTCTTTCATCACTTCTGATGAGGTAGTTAAAAAGCTGTTCGACGAGATCGCACCTCGCTACGAGGATGTAAACGGCGGTTACACCTGCATTTACAAGCTCGGCCCCCGTCGTGGCGACGCAGCAGAGATGGCTCTCATCACTCTCGTAACCACCAAGGCTGAAGAAGAAGCAGCTGCAGCAGCTGAGGCAGCAAAGAAGTCTTCCAAGAAGGCTAAGGACGCTGAGTAATTAATTTAATTACGAATCAAGCCTACCCGAAATTCGGGTAGGCTTTTTTCGTGCGTTATTATCTATATTTTCCCCGCGAGATGTCGCGCACGGCGTCGGCAAGAGCGAGCACGTCATCGGCGGTGTTGAAAGGGGAAAAGGAAGCGCGGACGCTGCCTCCGCGATCGCTTCCGAGTACGGCGTGCGCCATTGGATTGCAATGGAATCCTCCGCGCACACAGATGTCACGCTCGGAAAGAAGATTCGCCACTCTGTCGGAAGGGATGCCGTCAATATTAAATGAGAGGACCGATCCTGCGTGGCGCGGCGCATAGACTGTTACACCTCTGATCTCGGATAGCAACCGCAAAGTCTTCTTGAATAGCATTTCCTCGTGAGAGGCAATGCTTTGAAGTCCGATGGCCTGCAGAGTCTTAATTCCCGCCTCCAAGCCCACGATCGCGGGAGTCGAAAGAGTGCCCGCTTCAAGCCTTTCGGGTAATTCGCGGGGCATTTCGGCGTCGAGAGAGGCACTTCCCGAGCCTCCAAAGGTCAGCGGTCGGGCGGGAAAGTCGTTTGATATTATCAAAGCCCCACTTCCTTGCGGACCGAGAAGTCCCTTGTGCCCCGGAAGCGCAAGTGCAGAGATGCCGGAGCGTTTCATATCTATCGGGAAATGTCCCGCTCCTTGCGCGCCGTCAACGATGAAGTGCAATCTCTCGCGCCGACAAAGCTCGCCTATCTCGTCAAGTGGCATCCTTGCCGAGCAGATATTCGGGCAGGCTGTCGAGATCACCGCAACCGTTTCGGGTTGCACAAGTGAAGAGATCGAGCGGCAAATCTTTTGCGCGTTGCGATTTGGATCGAGGACGTGGGAATCGAAGACAGAGTATGAGCATCCGCGCTCGCGGGCAAGGTATTCAAGCGGACGGCGGACGGAGTTGTGCTCCATATCGGAGCAGATGAAATGCGCGCCGTCATGTGCAAGCGAGAGTATCGCGATATTGAGCGCGTGGGTGGCGTTCTGGCAGAAGATAACGTTTTCGGGCGACTCTGCCGCAAAGAGATCGCACAGACTGGCTCTGCAATCGTAGATCTTTTCAGCCGCCGCGAAGGCAAGCTTGTGCGATCCCCGACCGGGATTTCCGCAGTATTCTTTCATACAGCGCGACATCTCTCCGATAACCTCGGGCGGCTTCGGAAACGATGTGGCGGCGTTGTCAAGATATATCATCATTCACTCCTTAATGATCTCGCGCTCTGCGACAGAGTTGTTGGAAAACGCCATCCGCACGCCGAAAAGCTTACTCTCGTCAAATGCAACGCCCCAGGAACACCCGCGCCGCGTGCGCGTAGAATCGACTTTGATGACGTCCGCCGCGATCTGTTCGTTTTTTAGCACCCTCGCCGCCTTCTGCGCCAGCGTGAGTGTCGGAAAAACTGCAATATATCTCATTTTACCTCGCCTCGCTTTTTTGTTTGAAGACTTTTGTCTTCTACTGTAAGTATATGGCGAAGAATGTCGAAGTGATACAAAAAACTCCAACAGATTCGGTGATCCGTTGGAGTTTTTTTGTTATTTAGTTTTAAGTATTCTCGAGCTGTTGATAAGCACGACGAACGCGCCGACGTTGTGGAAGACCGCGCCGAAGAGGGCGGAGATCACGCCGAAGAGCGAAAGTCCGATCATCGTAAGGCTGATAAGAACGGAAAGAATGAGATTCTGATAAATGATCTTTCTCGTCTGCTTGGAGAGCTTGATGATGAAGGGAATGTTTTCAAGGTTGTTGTTCATCAGGGCGATGTCCGACGATTGAATTGCAAGATCGGAGCCCATTGCACCCATCGAGATACCAACGTCCGCCTGGCGGAGTGCGGGCGCGTCGTTGATACCGTCGCCGACTGCGAGAACACAACTGCCCTCGCGCAGAGAGTTGATCGCTTCAAGTTTATCCTGAGGAAGGAGCTGGTATTTGACGTCATCGGCGCCAACCTCGCTTGCGATCTTGCGAGCCGCCGCTTCACGGTCACCCGTGAGGATAACGGTGTTCTTGATACCCATCTCCTTGAGAGTTGATATGCTCTCGGCGGCTTCGGGGCGCGCTGTGTCGTTGAAGCCGAGGCAACCGATAAGTACGCCGCCGCGAGAAACGAAGCTCACAGAGCCGAGAAGAGCCTCACCGAAGCCTTCGGGAATAGTAATGCCGATCGAATCGAACCAGTATTTGTTGCCAAGAAGGAGCTCGCGTCCCTCGGAGTCCTTGCCCTGCATACCCTTGCCGGGGATCTCCTTGACTTCTTCAAACTCCTCATAAGCCTTGCCGTCAATAGCCTCGGTCACTGCGCGCGATACGGGGTGGTTGGAGCCGCAAGCAAGAGATGCCGCAAGAGAGAGAAGCGTATCTTCATCATAACCATCTGCGGGAATGATCTCGGTCAGCGAAAGCTCGCCGACGGTGAGAGTACCCGTCTTATCAAATACGACGGTCTCGACCTCGGTCATCTCTTCGATGAATTTTGAGTTTTTGATAAGTATTCCGCGCTTGGTTGCGGTCGAGAGCGATGCTATCATCGGCGCAGAGCTGACGAGCATCTGACCGCAGGGGCAGGAAACGACGAGTATCGCGATCGCCTTCGAAAGATCAGAGGTGATCAGCGCGACCGCAGCCGCGAGTGCGAGTACAAAGGGAATGTAATAGCGCATAAAGCGGTCGATGAGTCTTGATTCGGGAATCGAGATGTTTTCCGCTTCCTCGAGCATTGTGAGAATGTTTGAGAAGGAAGTGTCAACGTAAGCTTTTTCGACCTTGACGAGAATTCGTCCGTCGATGTTGACTGTGCCTGCGTAAACGCTGTCGCCGACCTTTATGTGTGCGGGAAGGGGCTCGCCCGTCAGCGATTTCTGGTCTACGTTCGTTTCACCCGAAATGACCTTGCCGTCGATCGGGATGCCCGAGCCGGGTCTGACAACGATCGTCTGACCAACCTCGAGAGAGGATGCCTCGACGGTTCTTTCAACGTCGCCGTCAAGCAGGATCGCGCTGTCCTGGCGCATTTTTTTGAGACCGTCAATAGCCTCGCGACCGCCCATAATGCTTCGCTCTTCAAGAAGATGCGCGATGTTGAGTATCAGCGGAATGAGGACCGAAAGGATCAGGTCGCCCGAAAGGTAGCAGGCAAGAATCGCGATGGCAACAAGAATTTCCATCGCATTTGTGAAATTGCGCGAGAAGATGCCCTTGAGCGCCGCGACGAATACGGGAATTCCTTCAATAAGAAATCCGACGGTGTAGAGAAGCGCGGGCATTGTGGTCTTGTCGGGGAACACCCAGGAATAGATGATTCCCACGGCAATGCAAACGAGTGCCGCTGCCGCGCTGACGAGATTTGCCGTCAGCGAGCGGCGGTTTTTGTCGTTAAGATTATCCTTGGCGAGGGCTTCAAGGCTGTTTTTTGCTATGTTATCTAAGTTTTCCACCTATGTAACCTCCCGTCAGTTGATAATTATCTTCGAATCCGAGTCGTCAACGATCTTGACCGTGCCGATCTTGCGGATGATGTTGGTGATCGCGGTGTTGTAAAGTCGAACTCTTACAACCTCGGGATTTGCGTTGTATTCCTCAAGCACGCCGTAAAACTCGTAAAGATCGGAATTGGCGGCGGCTGTGTAGTTCGAGTAGTTTGCGCGTGCTTCGGCGATGAGGGAGTTTGCCTCCGCCTCTGCGCCGGGAATTCTTGTTTCGTAATACTGACGAGCCTGCTCGATTCGTGTGCTTGCCTGAATATTGGTCGAGTTTACAAGCTCATAGATATCACGGACTTCCTCGGGCATACCGACACGGGTCAGCTCGAGGTGGCTGAGCGAGACGCCGATTCCACATTCGTCAAGCTTTTTCTGCGACATCTCACGGACTGCCTTGGTGTAGGCATCTTTGCCCGTTGTAAGAATGTCGTCAACGGCATAGTTTGCCGCAACGTTTATCATTGCGTTGCTGACTGCGGCGTTGATGATGTAGCCGGGATCCTTCACTGCAAGCGCAAATGCAACGGGATCGGTGATCGTGTATTTGATGGATGCAGAGAGAATGGCGATGTTGTTGTCACCCGTGATGACGTAGCCGTTTCTGTCATAAGTGGTCATCTCACCGTCCGTGAAATGAGTGTTGACGGTCAGCTCATGCACGCTTCCCGTGGGGATGGTGATGACCTCGTCGATGATGTAGGGGAAGGCGAAAAGTACGCCCGCATCGTGGACCTGCTCCTCGGGTGTATCGCCGACTATCTTGCCGAATCGCAGTATGATCGCCGATTCGCCGCTTTTGATGAATCTGATTCCCGAGCAGGCGATGATGATGACTACGGCGATGATTATCACGACAAAGTAGCGCGACACCGTTCGCAGGATGTCTTCAAATAAAAGATTCTTTTTCATTGTGCGTTACCCTTTGCGGCTCCTTCGATAAGCTTGCCGATTGCGTCGATGAGCGCCTGTCTGTCGGTTTCGTTCAGCTGCGAGAGAAGATAGGAAAGATCTTGGAGTATTGTTTCGTCGCCCTCGGATTCAAGCATCTTCGAATAATCCTTGAGAGCGGTGAAGGGATAGTCATCCGTGCTGAGAATAGCAACGGTGTTCGAGCTTACAGAAGCAGCAAGAGTGTCGAGTGTCTTGAGGAAGGTGAAAAGTTCGAGATTTGCTGCCTGAGCGTCTGCATAGATCTGTGCGACAGCCTTTTCGGTATCCGCCTTGATCTGTGCGGCTTCGTTGGTGCCCTTGGCGATTATTTCCTCGGCTTTGACTTCAGCCTCGTTTGTGATGCGGCTTGCTTCTTTTTCTGCATTTGCAAGGATGGTGTCAATGTCGGTCTGTCTGTCCTGACGCATCTGATCGAATACGCTCTGAAGGTTGATGTCGGGAAGGCTCAGACGAAGGATGCTGACGTCGACGATCGAGATTCCGTAGTTCTTCTCGCAGTTTTCCTTGACCTTCTCGAAGATCTTCTGCTGGATTTCCTCGGTCTTGATCTTTTCTGTGTCGAGGGAAACGAGCTCTGTCAGCTCGTAAGCGCCCATTGTGCTCTGTGTAGCGCTTCTGATCTGCTGGTCGATATATATCTCCGTGCTTCCGTAAGCGCCGACGCTGTTGTGGAAGAGAAGGGGATCTTCAACCTGCCATATTACGTAAGATGAAAGAATGATGTTTCTCTTATCTTTGGTTACGGTCTCCTGTGCGTTGGATTCGAGATACTGCATTCTGTTTTCATACTGAACAACATTCTCGAAGGGCCAGGGCAGACGGAAGTAAAGTCCCGATTCGGTGATCTCCGCGCGGGGAGCACCAAAGCGGAGAACAACTGCACAGTTGCCCTCGCGGACTTCAAAGGTGAAGCCGAAGTAGGCTATTGCCGTGACGAGAAGGAGTGCGACGAATACCTTGAGAAAACGCATTCCAAAGCTCGATTTTTCGCGAGGCTCGTGCGAGATCGCCATTTTTTCGTTATTTTCTGTTACTTTATTCTTTTTCATATTGATCACCCGAAATTAGTTTTTGATAGTGCCGTACCAGATGCGAGATTCATCGATGTCCGAGCTGACTATGATGATATTTGCGTTGCCATAAGCATTCTTAACGGCGTTGAGGTATTTATAATATCTGTAAGCATCCGAATAGGATGAGTCTGCGGCAACGCTTGCCATAAACTCGGAAACCTCAGCCTGAGCCGCGGCAATTTTGTTGAGCCTTTCCGCGGTCGCCACGGAAACAGTCTGGCTGTAGTTGGTTTCGGCTTCAAGCACGCGTACTGCGGCAAATGCCTCGGCGTACATAATGCGTGTCTGCGCTTCTATCTCCGCGCTTACGAGCCTCTGATAAATATCGGCAATGCCGAGAGGGGGATGAATGCTTTCAAGGACTACGCTGACGATCTCGAGTCCCGTGTTGCGTTCCTTGATCTTTTCCTTCAGATCGACCATAAATGCCGATGCGAATTCGTCGCGGTCGGCTGAAAGAAGTGTGTTGAGGTCGGTGGTTATCGTCTTGTCCGCGACAAGCTCATAGGCACTTGCCTCAAGAACCGACTCGGGGCGAGCGCAGTTGACAAGATAGTCGTTAAGGTCGCCGATCTTGTATTCGATGCAAAGGTTGATCGAAACAAGCTCCTCACCGCCGCCAAGCAGAAGCTCATATTCTTCACTTCCGTGTGTCTGTGTCCAAACGTTGTCGCCTGAAGTGTCGGAGCGGTAGCCGATCGTGATGGTCGATACAGAATCGGTGTTATATATAACAGTTTTGCCGAAGGGCCAGGGGAGAGTCAGATGCAGACCCGGCTCGAGCGGTTCGCTTTGAAGCTTTCCGAAATTATAAAGCGCTCCTTGCTGTCCCGCGCCGATCTCAATGAATCCCGTTGAGATCCAGAAAAGAAGAAAAGCGAAGATGAGTGAAGGGATGATAAGCTTGCCCATGAGCTTGACGCTCCAAAGGCCGCGCATTGTGATTCCCGTGTTTTCCTCGAGGTAGGAAAGGATGCCCATATCCTGTCCGCTTCCGCCCGAGAATGGAGCGGGAATGCGGATGTCGGGCACACTTGCAAGCTCGTGTCGGATACCTCTTGCGAGATACGAGAGCAGAGTGAAGAGCGACGACCAGTAGAATATGATCGCGATCGCAATGACCACGTACTTCTGAAGCTCATAAAAGCCGAGGAGCTTGATGAACATTGCGGGGATCATAAGTATCAGCGCAAGCCTTGCAAGAGCCAGGATCGAGCGCACGTTGCTTCCGAGAGCGGATGCGTATTCGCCTGCATCCTCGTTGTGAAGCATCCACTTGTCAAGGACTATGAAGACAAGGAAGAGCGCGATCAGAAGAACTGCGTAGGCGTAATTGACCGTGTAAAGCGAGGTCGCAGCCTTGAGCGAAATTGCAAAGAAATACTGAATTGCGGCGAATGAGGCTGCGGCGATGATGATGGAAAGGTAGCGAATGATCTTTTCACCGTCGATCTTGCCGCATATCTTTGAGAAGAAATTCTTGATCGCCCGGCCGACAGCACGTAGGAAGTTTTGGAATTTCTTTTCCTCGGGTACCGGTTCGGGGCTTTCTTCAATAATTACCGCTTCCTTTTCCTTCTTTTTTGTCGGTATTTTCAAGATGAAGAGTGAGAGGTTTACCGCCGAGGGAAGAAGGAGCGTCAGTCCGAGAAGATAAATTGGCAGGTATTTTGTAAGCTTGTATAAATAGATCATTCCGATACCGCAAGCTATCGCGACGATAAGCGATATCAGCGGCGGGAGAAGCTTTCGAAATTTGTTATTTTTCATTGGTGCCTCCGGGATAGTTGAAGACCTTGCTCAGATCTCTGAAGTTGAATGCGTTGTCATTGGTGGATATTGCGTCAAACTCCGCTTCGCTTCCTTCATAAAGCAAAAGTGTGAGCGACATACAATCGGTGAAGTGAGAGGTTTTGATAGCTGTAAGAGCTTTAGGAATGTAAATGATTCTCATGCTCTGGCAGTATTCAAAGGTGTTGGTGCCGAGAAGGGTCATGCTCTTGCCAAGATCGACAGATTTAAGCTCGTAGCAGTTAAGACAAGATTGGTTCCCGATGTATCTTGCCGTGTCGGGCAGATTCAGTGAGCGAAGCTTTTCGCATCCCGAAAACGCCTGATCGCCGATATAAACGAGCGAAAGCCCGAGGTCGATATCCACAAGATTCATACAGAAGGAAAGAGCCATGTCCGAAATGCTGAGCAGTTCCTTGTTTGCCGTGATTGTATAGACGGTTTCGAGTCCCGCAAACGCTCCGCCGAGGTGACGGACCTTTTCGGGAAGGACAGGAGTGCGGGATGTTCCGTTGTATGCAATGAGAACTCCGCCGCCGACGGTCACAAATTCATCGGTCTGCGCGGCAAGCCAAGGGGTGTTCTCAAACGCAAACGGTGCGATTCGCCATACGCTTTCAGCAATTTCGACCGATGCAAGCGCGGTACAATCTGAAAAGGCATATATTCCGATCGATTCGACACCGCTCGGTATGCTTACGGACGTGATCGAAGTGTTCTTGAAGAATGCACCTTCGCCGATGGCGGTGACCTTTCTGCCCGCAAGCTCGGCGGGGATATTCACGTCGCCCGTGACGTCGGCTTCGTTTATAGCAACGCTTCCGTCATCAAGAATGGTAAATGAGTATCCGTTCTCAAATCCCATTTCGTCGGTGGCTGTGCGGAGAGTGAAATCAAAGCTTTCGGGCGTAAATGTGGCTTCGGTTCCTTTACAGGAGAAAAGCAAAGGTAGAAGCATAAAGAGAATGAGAATGTATGCTGCGGTTTTAATTTTCATCATTCCGCCTCCTTGCTTTGTCCGTTCAGTGATTCGTTGCCGTCGCCGATCGAAATGCTTGCTTTGTCGGCAAATACGACCTCGGTGAGCTGGTCGCAGGCGTGGAATGCATAGTCGCCTATGGATCTGCAGTCTTTTCCGATCTCCACGCTGTAAAGCGCGCGGCAGTTTCTGAAAGCTTCATCATTTATTGCCGTCACGTTGTCGCCGATTTTGACGGATGTCAGCGAAGCACAGCCGAGAAAGCAATATTGGGGGATCTCTGCGGTGCAGAGCATTTCAGCAACCGCAAGACCGTCACAACCCCAGAAAGCAGATTCTCCGATAGAAGTCACGGTGCTTGGGATCCTGATGCGCGAGAGGGCGGTGCATCCTCGGAAAGCTTCGGCACCTATTGAGGTGAGCGTTTCGGGTATTGCAAGCGCGGGGAGCGAAGAGCAGCCCGCAAAAGCTTGCGATTCGATAGCGGTGAGTTGATCCGTGCCGTCGATGCGGGCAAGATTTGCGCAATTCTCGAAAGCGTTTTCGGGAATGATGTTCACCGATCCCGAAAGATTGATTCCCGTGAGAGCGATGCTGTCTGAGCAGAAACCCTTTCCGAGCTTGATATTTCCCTTGGGGAGTTCAAGATAGATCAGAGTGTCGTTGTCAGCAAACGCGCGCTCGCCGATCTCAACCACGGTCATACCGTTGATCTTTTCGGGAATGATCAGATGCCTTGGCATACCGTCAATGCCCGTGATCCTGACGGTTGAGTTTTCGTATTGATCGTATATGTAAATATCGAATGTCAAGCTTTCCGCGACAACGGCATATTCGGTCTCCGAAAAGCTGTTGCACGAGGCTAAAATGAATGTCAGTATGATCGGCACAAGACAGGCAAGTGCCGAGCAAAATAGCTTTTTTGATTTCATTTTTATGTCCTTTCGCAAAGGAATATATAATAATTCAATTTATAATATCATATTTAGAGCAAAAAGTCAAGAAAAATTATATAAAAAATAACTCCCGCTCGAAAAAACGGGAGTTATTTGGGGTCAGATGTCTATATGTTCAAGCTGATCCTCGGTGTCGATCTTCGGTCGGAAAGCTTTGCGCTTGAGGGGATCGTAAAGGAATTTGCGGCATTTGTGTGTTGCGCCGACAACGCCGAATCTGTCGCATACCATCCTTGTGCGGTCGCTCGCAAGGGCTGTTGCGTGCTCGCAGAATTCGCAGCATTGTGTGCATTCGTCTTCATCGGAGCAGGAGTGCGAGATCCTGTCGATGCTGTCACTCTTTTCAACCGATGCGGCAAGGGCAGCGCGGCGCTTGCGTTCAAGATCCTCTTTAAGGATCTCATCCGCACTCTTCTGCGGAATGAAGGAGAGGAAATAAACGATGATGAAAAGCGCAAGAACCGAAAGAGCAAGTATTTCAACTCCCGAATCAATTATCGCGGAAGGAATGAAGCCGAGACTTCTAAGGGAGGGGAAAGCGTCTCCCACAGAAATTACGTGCATATCAAGGCGGAAAAGCTCGTTTGAATGAATATAGTCACCAAACGCCCACGCGCTGTAAGTAATCAATGCGCTGATGAAGAAAGCGACCGTAGAAGCGACCGTATTGACGATCGAACCGCGTCTTTTAAGAATACCCGCGCCGCATATAAGAGCGATGAAATTCAGGCTGATGATTCCAAAAGCGATTGCCGCAAGAGTACCGATACCTGGATATGTGCGAAGGCAAGGGATCACCGTGGACACGAGTCCTCCCGTGTCACCGCATACGACGACGGCAAGGGCGACGTAGATTGGCACGATAATGAAAAATGCAATCAGCCTTCGAGCGGGATTTGCACGGCGTAAGCAGACAAAAGTTGCTATCGCGGCAAGTGCGGGAAAGAAAATGGCGAAAACGAGCGTCCATATCGGATAGCTCATCAGTGAAGCTAAACTGAAACTCATAATATATCTCCGTGGCGTTTTTTGTCGTTATTATACTTATTATATCAAATCTTGCGCTTTCTGTCAAGAAGTTTGACCAAAGCGAGCACAAAAATAATATTCACCGCCACGGTGAAGGTCTGCGGATAAGAAATGACGGATGAAAAAGCATCTTCGGCGACGTTGATTTTTTCTGTAAACGACGGAATTAAGTATGTAAAGATCGCAGTAACAGATGCACAAATAATCGAGCAAAAGGCTTTGGATCTGATATACGGAATAAGCGAAAGCGCCACGCCATCGGTGCGAGTGAGCGAACAGATCTGCAAAAATACCGAAAGCCCCGACCATCCGCACGCCGCGGCGGCAAGGACGAGGGCAAGATGGGGCTGATCGATCGACGTGCAAGCCGCGCAACCCGAGGTAAGCTCGAAAAATGAAAACAGCAACGCACGCAAGGGGGAGCTTGAACCCGCTCCGAAAAGTGATGATATACAACCGACAAAACAGGTGAAAAAGGTCACAAATGCGCAAACGGAGATCACGGAAGACGCGGCGGAAACTACAGATGAGGAAAACAGTGAAAGAGCTTTTTCGTTGCTTAAATCGGATTTGGATACTTTGAAATTCTCCGATTTTCTGCCCTTGCGGCGGAACAGTATTCCGTAAATCAACCCCGAAAAAAGTACGGTGCAGTAAAGCAGTATTCCGACGTCCCTGCTTCCGAACATCCCTTCGCCGACGGCAAAGATCACAAAAGGAGCCGATGGAAAGTTGCAAAACGAAAGCAGATGCTCGCAGTCCTTCTTGCTTATATCCCCGCGCGAGTAAAGCGATGCCGCCGCTTTTGCTCCAACGGGAAAGCCGCAGACGATCCCGAGTAACAGCGCCGAGGCACATTCTCCCGAAACGCCGAAAAGTCCCTCCACCGGTCGCCCGAAAATACGGGAGATGGGTTCGCAAGCTCCCGAACGGACTAAAAGCTCGGATATGACCATAAATGGGAAGAGCGAGGGCACGAGCGTGTCAAAGCAGATCCTCATTCCGCGCCTCATCTGCTCGCTTGCGATCTCCGAGTCGCGAAAAAGCAGAATAAATAGAAAAATACATAGGACAGAAATTGCTGTCCCACCACCCAAATATTTGCGTACCGATAACATGTAATCGACCACCCCCAGCCCGCATATTATTTTATAAAAAAGTGTATTCAAACGATGCGGAGGAAATGATGAAGAAAAGAAAAATACGCCACGAAATGCCGACTCTGCCCGAGCTTTTGTCAAAGCTTGCGGATATCCCCGCAGATCTGACCTCGGGGATGAGTCTTGAGATGCGCGGCAGAAACGAATTGCTTCTTTGCGGCTGCCGCGAGATACTCTGCTACTGCCCCGAAAGGATCACGATTTTGCAAAGCGGATATTGCGTTCTGATCGAGGGCAGAAGGCTTGCGATGTCGTCATATTCCGACGGAAGGATAAGCATTCGCGGCGAGATCGATCGGATAGATTATTGCGGAGGTGAGGAAAATGAAAAAGAAAAACAGAGGAACTGCTGACAGCTTTCTTTTCGGCAAAGCAAGGCTTGAATGCGCCGATAGCTATCTTATCCCCATGCTCAACGTTTTGCTTTCGATGGGGGAGAGTTATTCGAACATCGTGTCCGCGGACGGCGTTGCTTCGGTTGATATCGCGTATATTTCCGCACGCCGCGCAGTTGCCCTTTGTCGCGCTTCGGGAATCGAAGCAAAAGCAGTTCTGCTTTCGGGTCTGCCTTATTATTTCGGTCGGCTGCTGTCGCGGCCGGGACTGATCGCGGGTATGGCTTTGGGATTGCTGATACTCATCCTCGGCAACAGCGTTCTTTGGGACATCCGAGTCGTGGAGAATGAGGCTATTGAAACGGCAGAAGTAAAAAATATCCTCGCCGAATACGGAGTCAAACCGGGTGCGTGGCTGTCACGGATAGACGTTGGCGACATTCAAACGAGAATAGAACGAGATTCGGAGGAGATCGCGTGGATGTCGATAAACGTCATCGGCACGGTGGCTTACGTCGAGGTGATCCCCGAGATTGACGAACCTCCCGAGGACGGCGGTGAAGGCGACGGAGCAAATCTCGTTGCCGAACGCGACGGGGTGATAGTCGGGTTTGAGCTGATCGCGGGCGAGCCGACGGTCGAGATCGGTCGGACGGTCAGAAAAGGCGAGCTTATCGCAAGCGGACTTTACGACAGCGAACGCCTCGGCTTTCGCGCAACACACGCCAAAGGCAGCGTTTTTGCACGCACCGAATATCTGTTTGAGGCGGAAATTCCCTACGAATACACTGTCAGGGAGGCTCAAAGCAGTGAGATCAGCGAAATTTCTATAATTTTTTTCTCTTTTAGACAAAAATTTTTCAAAAAGGGTGGATTTTCGGGTACTAAATATGATAAAATATACTCGGATATTTATATATACTCTTCGGGGGACGCAACGATCCCCATTGGGCTCTCGGTTACGAGGGTTCCGATATTCGCCGAGAGGGCTGCCACACGCACGCCTGCGGAGGCGGTGGATATAGCGTATTTTGAGATCAACCACAAAATACTCGCTTCGATCCCCGAGGCGGAGATACTTTCAAAATCGTTCAGCGGCGGCGAGAATGCCGACGGCACTGCTTACAGACTTGAATGCCGCGTCGAGTGCATCGATGACATCGCCGAGCCCGTCCCCTTTTACATCAACAGATCCGAGTGAGGAGAACAATATGGAACAAAAAATAGTTAAAATAGGTTCGGCAGAGCTTGCCGCAAAGCTTTACGGTGCTTTCGACGCCAATATGAAGCTTGTCGAGGCTGCTTTTGCCGTAACAGTCCACAATCGCCCCGACGTTTCGGGCTACGGCGAGGTACTCACGGTAAGCGGAAGTACACCCGAGGGCGTTGATGCCGCGGCGCGTGCTATCGAAACTCTGGCGCGAATGGGCGAGAGAAGCGAAACTCTCGCCGAACAAACGGTGCTCTACGTCATCAATATGGTTCGCGACGGCAGAGAGGGCGAGCTTGAAGCATTTGACGAAAACTGCATCTGCGTGACGGCAAAGGGCAAGCCGATCAAGCCGAAGACCGTGGGTCAGCAGAAATATATCGAGTCGATCCGCAACAACACGATCGTTCTCGGCACGGGTCCTGCGGGTACGGGTAAGACCTTCCTTGCGGTCGCAATGGCTGTCAAGGCTCTGCGCGACAAAAAGGTCAGCCGCATAATTCTGACACGCCCCGCGATAGAGGCGGGTGAAAAGCTCGGATATCTCCCCGGCGACTTGCAAAGCAAGATCGATCCCTATCTCCGCCCGCTCTATGATGCGCTCTTCGAGATGATGGGCCCCGAAAACTATCAGCGCAACGTTGAAAAGCAGATAATTGAGGTCGCACCCCTCGCATATATGCGCGGACGTACTCTTGACGATGCATTCATAATCCTCGACGAGGCACAGAACGCGACTTTTGAACAGATGAAGATGTTCCTGACACGTCTCGGCAACAACTCAAAGGCGGTCGTAACCGGTGACCTTACGCAGACCGACCTTCCCGGCGGTCAGGTCAGCGGTCTTTGGTCGGCGGTGAAGATACTTGACGGCATCGAGGGCATCTCGATCCATCAGTTCACCGAGCGCGACGTTGTCCGCCACAAGCTCGTGCAGAAGATCATTCTTGCTTACGACAAATACGAAAAGGAAAATCAGAATAAAGACAAAGGCGGTCACACATACCGCCGCAAGAACTATTGAGGGAGGTAGAAAATGCTGATCATAGATTATTCGGTCAGATGCCGAAAGGAAAAGGTCACGGATGAGCTCAAGGAGCTCGTTCGGCGCGCCATCGAAACAACACTCGAGTTTGAGGAGATCGAGGACGACTGCGAGGTTTCCGTCACCTTCGTCGGAAACACGGGCATCCGACGTTTCAATGCTGAATACCGCGGGATCGATCGCGTGACCGACGTTCTCTCCTTCCCGATAGCGGAGGACGGCGATCTCGAGGAAGCCTTTGACGGCGAAAAGCTCTGTCTGGGCGATATCGTTCTCTCTCTTGAAAGAGCGCGCGAGCAGGCAGAGGAATTCGGGCATCCATTTGAGCGCGAGGTCGCATTCCTTTGCGTTCATTCGATTCTTCACCTTCTCGGCTACGACCACGAGACCGGAGAAGAGGACGAGGCGGATATGCGAAGCCGCCAGCGCGAGATAATGAAAATTATGGGACTTGAGGTGAAATGATGAAAAAGATACTATCATTTTTGTTGGCGCTGACATTTATTCTTTGCGCCTTTGCGGGATGCGGAAAAAAGGAAGAGGATAAGCCGCTTATGAGCCTTGCGACAGTCCTCGACTTTGCCGATATGGCAAGGGAACTTCAGCTGAGCCAGTTTGCAAAGTTTGAAAACGTCGCTCTCGGCTCGTCCGAATTGCCGATCTTTTATTTTCCTCTCCGTGAGACCGACTTTGCCTTTACGATCGGAATGGATGAGGACGGTGATATCGAAAGTATGATGCTTTCGCATATATCGGGCGAGGAAATATACTTATTCCATAAAAATCCGGGCAGACTTGATCCGAACGCAACGCAGTACACGGAAGATGCAAAATCTTACGACTTGCAGAAATTTATTGATGAAATGACGGAGAAATAAAATGAAAAGAACAGTATTTATCTCGATAGTCGGCAGACCCAACGTCGGCAAGTCCACCATTATGAACCGCATACTCGGCGAAAAGATCGCCATAGTTTCAAATAAACCGCAAACGACCCGCAACTGCATCCGCGGAATCCTCACCGAGGGCGAGGATCAGTTTGTGTTCTTCGATACCCCCGGCATCCACCGCCCGCAGAACCGCCTTGGCGACTACATGGTCACTGCGGCGAAGTCGGGAATGCAGCAGGGTGACGTTGTTATGCTCGTTGTTGACGTCAACAAGCCCGTTTCAAAGACCGAGGAGGAGATCATAGATTATCTCAAGAGAGAGGGCGTTCCTTCGGTTCTCGTTCTCAACAAGATCGACACCGTCCGCCGCGATATGATCGCCGAAAAGATAGCAGCTTACGCATCAAAGCATGAGTTTGATGCTGTTGTGCCCGTTTCCGCAAAGTCGGGCAAGCACGTTGACGAGGTTATGGACGAGCTTTCAAAATTCCTCCACGAGAGCGAGTGGTTCTTCCCCGAGGATGCCGCGACCGATCAGCCCATGCGTCAGTACGTTTCCGAAATCATCCGCGAAAAGCTTTTGCGCGCGCTTGACAGAGAAGTTCCTCACGGAATTGCCGTAGTTATCGAGGAATACCGCGACACGGGCAACCTCACCAAGATCCGCGCCGAGATCATCTGCGAAAAGCAGTCGCACAAGCAGATCATTATCGGCAAGGGCGGAGAAGTGCTCAAGAAGGTCGGTATGTATTCGCGCGAGGAGCTTGAAAAGCTTACGGGTTCGAAGATCTTCCTTGATCTTTGGGTAAGAGTCAAGGAAAATTGGCGCGAGCGTGAAGGGCTTGTTTCGAACTTCGGCTATAACAAGAAAGACATCGATCAGTAAGCCGATATGGCAACCTACGATATTTCAACCGACGCGCTCGTCATCCGTGCCGTGCCGCAGGGCGACCACGACCGCCTTTTGACGCTCCTTTGCCCCGATGAAGGTCGGATAACGGTTATTGCAAAGGGCGCGCGATCGCTCCGCAATAAGCTGATGTCGCCTTGCCGCGCATTTGTCTGGGGCAACTTCGAGCTCCATTTCAAGGGCGATATGGCTTGGGTGCGCGATGCGTCGGTAATCAAATCATTCACCTCGCTCGAGAAGGATATTGAGCTGATGTATCTTGCCCAATATATCTCGGACGTCTGCTGTGAGCTGAGCGGTCAGGGCGAGCCCGCGGGCGAGCTTTTGCCGCTTGCGCTGAATACTTACCACGCACTTTGCACGGATAAATATGACCGTGAGATCGTAAAAGCGGCTTTCGAGCTCCGTGCGGCGGCGATTTCGGGTTATCTGCCCGAGCTTACCGAATGCATCAGGTGCGAAAAGACCGAGGCGCCTGCCTTTTACCTTGACGTTATGGGTGGCGGGATCGTCTGCTCGGATTGCATAGCGTCAGCTCCCGAAATCCCCGAGGCGGAGGTACCCGTCGACGCTTACGGCACGCGTTCGATAATCATCCCGATAACGGCGGGAGTTCTTGCGGCGATGCGATATGTCGTAAATGCGCCGCTTAAAAGATTGCTCTCCTTCGGTATCACTTCCGAAGTTGATAAGAAAACATTTTGCCGCGCGGCGGAGACATATATTCTCAACCACCTTGAGCGCGGCTTTGCATCGCTCAGGCTTTATCACGAATTGAGCGAATAGTATTTATGCAAGTGCGAACAAAGTGTTCTGGGTGTCCCCTCATCACCCGCTGCGGCGGGAGCTTCTCCCAGGAGAAGCCTAAGGAAAAGGCTGTCGCCTGAAGCTAAATATTTTTCTCTCAAAGAAATGCTATTTTTTTGTTATGAAAAAGCTAAATACGCACTTCGTGCGAGCTAAATATTCCGCTAAAGCGGAATGCAAAGGTAGAAATTTGCCAAGGCAAATTTCAATTACATAACATAAATAATACGCACCAAATGAAGCTCACAGTAACCCCAGGCTTCTCCTGGGAGAAGCTCCCGCCGCAGCGGGTGATGAGGGGACACCGTTTGTGCCCAATAATACCAAGTGAGCCTCAATTATTAATTAATAATTAATCACATTTTAGAGTTATAGGAATTTTTACAATGATGTACCTACCCGAAAAAAGTATAAAATTACTTGAATTTGATAAGATCAGGCAGATGCTCTGCGACTGTGCACGCACCGAGGGTGCGCGCGCCGCGGCACTTGAGCTTATGCCAGAATCCGATCTCGTCCGCGTGCTCAATATGCAAAGACGGACTACCGACGCAAAAAGACTTGCGGCAGAAAAGGGTCAGCCCGCATTCGGCGGAGTCAAGGATATTACTCCCCATTGCGAGCGTGCCGAAAAGGGCGCGATGCTGACACAGCGCGAGCTGCTTGACGTTGCCGACATCCTCCGCACAAGCCGCGTGCTTCTCGATTACAGCCGCACAAACCGCCGTTTCGAGACCGTGCTTGACGAGGTCTTTGAACGTCTTCTCCCCGACAAAAAGCTTGAGGATAAGATCAGAACCGCTATCATAAGCGAGGAAACGATGGCAGACGAAGCCTCGCCCGAGCTTTACAATATCCGCCGCAAGATCCGTCAGACCACCGCAAAGGTGCGCGATATTCTTGCAAAATACACCACGGGCGCATACTCGAAGAGCCTGCAGGAGAACATCGTCACCATCCGTAACGGGCGCTTTGTAGTTCCCGTAAAGGCGGAGTGCAAGAACGATATCAAGGGTCTTGTTCACGATGCTTCCGCAACAGGCGCTACCCTCTTTATCGAGCCTCTCGCAGTCGTCGATGCAAACAACGAGATCCGCGAGCTTGAGGCAAAGGAAAAGCACGAGATCGAGCGCATCCTTTACGATTTCTCCTCCGAGGTCGCGGCTATTTCGGATAAGATCCGCTATAACGGCGCGAATATCGATGAGCTTGCATTCGTATTTGCCTGCGCCGAGCTTTCCTTCAAGATGAACGGCTCACAGCCGAAGCTTTCTTCCGACAGCAGAAGGACCGAGCTTCGCCGCGCGCGCCATCCTCTTATTCCTAAAGAAAAGGTCGTGCCCGTAAACATCCGCCTCGGCGGTGATTTCGATACTCTCGTTATCACGGGTCCGAACACCGGCGGTAAGACGGTTACGCTGAAGACTCTCGGACTTTTCGCGCTGATGGCGCAATCGGGACTTCATATTCCCTGTGACGATAATTCAACCGTGCCGATCTATGGCAGAGTCCTCGTTGACCTTGGTGACGAGCAGAGCATCGAGCAGTCGCTTTCGACCTTCTCCTCGCACATGGTCAATATCGTTTCGATCGTTGACGATCTCCGCGATGACGCTCTCGTTCTCTTCGATGAGCTTGGCGTCGGCACCGACCCGATCGAGGGCGCGGCGCTTGCGATCGCAGTCATCAGCGAGGTCCGCGCGGCGGGAGCTATCTGCGCCGCAACCACGCACTATGCAGAGCTGAAGGCATATGCGCTCAACACCCCCGGTGTCAAGAACGCATCCTGCGAGTTTGATATAGAAACACTCCGTCCGACCTATAAACTCACCATCGGCACCCCCGGTCGCTCGAATGCGCTTGCGATCTCCGAAAGACTCGGTCTTCCCAAGCACATCATTGACCGCGCGCTTGCAGAGGTAAGCTCGGATGACAGACGGTTCGAGGACGTCATCGACAAGCTCGAGGCGGCTCGCATAGATGCCGAAAAGTACCGCGAGGAAGCCGATAATATGCGCCGCGAGTACGAAAAATTCAAGATCGAGGCAGAGGCGAAGATCAAGGAAAAGATCGCCGCCGCCGAAAAGGAAGTCGAGCGCGCGCAGAAAAAGGCTGCCGAGATGGTCGAGGGCGCGAGAATTTCGAGCGAATACGTATTCTCGCAGCTCGACAAAGTCCGCAAAGCGCGCGACAGCGAACGCCTCGGCGAGGAGCTTGATGCCGCCCGCAAGAAGGTTCGCGAGCATATGCGCGCGAACGAGGAGAAATACAATCCCGTTGACGAAAATATTGATGAGGATTACGTTCTCCCGCGTCCTCTCAAGAAGGGCGACGCCGTTTACCTGATGAACATCGGTCAGGAGGGTACAGTCATTTCCGATCCCGACCGCAGCGGAAACGTAAGTGTTCAGATCGGTCCCGTCAGAACCAAAACGAAGGTAAAGAACCTCAAGCTGATGGATGACGTCATCACCGTCACCGATTCGCAGGGTAACAAGAAAACAGTCAAAGAATTTGCCAAGACCACCGTCAGCCGATCCTGCTCCGACGAGATCGACCTCCGCGGAATGACGGGCGACGAGGCGTGGTATGAGGTTGACAGATACCTCGATGAGGTACAGCTCGCGGGACTTCGCACCTGCCGTCTTATCCACGGCAAAGGCACCGGCGCACTTCGCGCGGCTCTTTGGGATAAGCTCCGCCACGAAAGCAGAATTGCCAACTTCCGCATAGGTCAGTACGGCGAAGGCGACGGCGGTGTTACAGTTGTAGAAATGAAATAAAATAAGAGCACTTGTAAAACTGCGTTTTACAAGTGAAAATCGCGCGCTTATCGCCGCGCACCAAAATTAAAAATTTTGGCGCGCTCCCCTCGGCGCGCGGACTCGCGAGGCTCGTCTAAAAGGTGTTTTTGCGGAGGCAAAGCCCCCGCAAAAACGGATTTTATTATATTGCTGTGCTTTTATAATCAGCCAAATGAAATAATATTTCGGAGGAAATAAAAAAATGTCCGACAACAAGATAAAAATGTTAGGTATAGACATCGGCGGAGGAAGCGGTCGCGGTCTGATCGGCTCCTTTGACGGAGAAAAGATGGCGATCGAGGAGATCTGCCGATTTGAGAATAAACCGATATACAAGGGCGATATGCTCGTTTGGGATGCTCCAATGCTTCGCCGTGAGGTTGAGAACGCGACACGTCTCGGTGCTTCGATGGGCGCGCAGAGCGTCGGTATCGACACCTGGGGCGTTGACTACGGTCTGGTTGACAAAAAGGGCGAGCTCGTTTGCGATCCTTACAGCAACCGCGACCTTCGCACACGCGGAATCGGTGAGTATTTCTCGCAGTTTATGCCTCTTTCGAGACTTTACGAGATCACGGGTATTCAGTACCTTGAATTCAATACCGTTCTTCAGCTCGCGGCAGAGAAGAAGTTCACTCCCGAAAGACTTGAAAAGACGGATAAGATCCTTTTCCTGCCCGACCTTTTCGGTTATTTCCTTTCCGGCGAGCAGGTCAGCGAATATACCGTTGCATCCACGGGTGCGATAGTTGACGCATACACCCGCGATTTCTCCCCCGAGATCCTTTCCGCTCTCGGTATTTCAAAGAATAAATTTGCCCCAATCGTCGATCCCGGTGTGGTCGTCGGTAAGGTCAAACCCGAATTTGCATCCGATATGAAGCTCATCACCGTGCCCTCGCACGACACGGCAAGTGCCGTTTTCGCAACCCCCGCCGAAAGTGATGACTTCATCTACATAAGCTCGGGTACTTGGTCGCTTATGGGCTGTGAGCTGAAAGCTCCCCTCATTTGTGCAGAAGGCGAACGACGTAATTATACTAATGAAGGCGGTGCTTGCGGTACTATCCGTTACCTCAAGAATCATGTCGGACTCTGGCTCGTTCAGGAATGCCGTCGCGCCTGGAAGGCAGAGGGCAAGAACGTCACCTACGACAGTATGACCGAGGCCGCTATGAACGCAAAGCCCTTTGTGTCCTTCATCAACGTCAATGATCCCGTGTTCATGCCTCCCGGTGATATGCCCGCGCGAATTGCGGAATACTGCCGCAAGACGGGTCAGCCCGTGCCCGAGAGCATCGGCGAGATCATTCGCACGATCTTCGACAGCCTTGCGCTCTGCTACAGATATACCGTTGACGACATTGCCGCCCTTACCGGAAAGAAGCCGAATTCGATCAACATCGTCGGCGGCGGCTCGAAGGATCCCCTTCTTTCGCAGATCACCGCGGACGTTTGCGGTCTTCCCGTCGTTGCAGGTCCCGCAGAAGCAACCACTCTCGGAAACCTCCTCGTTCAGGCAATGGCGCACGGACTCGTTTCGGGAATATCCGAGGCTCGTGAACTCGTCCGCAAATCCTTCCCCGTGAAGACCTATCTCCCTCGCGGCAACAAGAGCGATTACGATTCCTATCTCGACTATTATCTCCGTCTTATTAACAGAAAGTAAGGTGAACAGAGTATGCTTGATAATCTTATATTGAGCCTCAATACCGTAACGCCGGTGCTGATTTTGACCGTCCTTGGTATGATCCTCAAAAAGATAAAACTCCTGCCCGATTCATTTTACGCGGCGGCGGACAAGTATGTTTTCGACATCGCGCTTTCCTCAATGATCTTTTTGCAGGTCGCGGGCGCGGATATGTCGGGCGGCGGAGATCTTATGAAGCTGCCGTTATTTATGGTAGTGATGCTGATAATCACCTGCACCGTGTTTTCTGTCACAACTCACTTTATTGTCAAAGACCCCGCCAGGGTCGGTGCAGCGGTGCAGAGTATGTTCCGTTCGAATTCCTCGATCCTCGGCGTGGTATTCATCACGAACATCTACGCGGGAACTCCCGAAGCACCCGCGGCACTTGCGGGCTATGCCATCACAATGCCCTTCGTTATATTGATGTATAACGTCCTCTCGGTCGTCGTTCTTACGGTATTTATGCCCACAGCGGAGGGAGAAGAGAAGCAGAAGATAAATATCGGAAAGATCCTGATAAACACAGCAAAGAATCCGCTTATCATCGCGGTCGTTCTTGGCTTGCCCTTTATGATCTTCGGTTGGGAGCTCCCGAGAATAGTCGAAACCTCGGTCGGTTACCTTTCCGATTCGACAACTGCGCTTGCACTCATCAGCCTTGGCGCGGGGTTCTCCTTCTCGGCTCTCAAGGGTAACCTCACGCTTGCAACCGTGACATCGCTCGTCAAAACCGTGCTCCATCCGATAATCGGAGTTGCGGCGGCATATCTTTGCGGATTCCGCGGCAACGAGCTGCTTATCACCTTTATAATCTTCGGCACACCCGCCGCTGTCAGCAGCTATATTATGGCAAAGAATATGAAGAGCGACCACGAGCTCGCGGGGCAGATATTGCTGCTTTCGACACTTATGTGCATTTTGACCATATTCCTCGGCGTATTTTTGATGAAGACCGTCGGCTGGATATGACGAAAATAGAAGTAATATAAAGAAAAAACAAAAAAGTTTCTGTTTTTTGCAAAAAAATCGAAAAAAGTATTTGCACATTTGCAAATAATATGGTATAATAATATATCAATTAAATATTCGGACAAAAGGAGTCAAAATGAAGGAAGAAGTATTTGGTAAGCTTGGCATAATTGCCATGCGAGGATGTGAGGCTTTCGCCGACCGCGTTGATAACTATCTCAGAGAACGCAGAGGTACCGATGAATCCTATCTTGTAGAAGCTGATTGCCCCCGCTTTGGATCGGGTGAGGCAAAGGGTTTGCTCAAACAGTCTGTCAGAGGTCTTGACATTATGATCATCTGCGACCCCTTTAATTACGGTGTCACATATAAAATGAGAGGCGCTGACATCCCCATGACCCCCGACGAGCATTTTGCGGACCTTAAGCGAATCGTCGGAGCGATCGAGGGCAAGGCGCGCCGTATTTCGGTCATTATGCCCATGCTCTATGAGGGCAGACAGCACAAGAGAACAAACCGCGAGTCCCTTGACTGCGCTATGATGCTTCGCGAGCTTGAATTCTACGGTGTAAAGAACTTTATCACCTTTGACGCACACGATGACCGCGTTCAGAACGCAGTTCCGCTTATCGGCTTTGATAACTACCGTCCTACATACCAGATGGTAAAGGCACTTGTCAAGGCAGTTCCCGACATTTCCTTTGATAAGGAACAGCTCATCATCATCTCTCCCGATGAGGGTGCTATGGGCAGATGTATGTTCTTCTCCTCGGTTGCGGGACTTGACGTTGGTATGTTCTACAAGAGACGTGACTATTCCCGTATCGTAAACGGCAAGAACCCCATCGTTGCACACGAATACCTCGGTCAGGACCTCACCGGCAAGGACGTTATCATCGTTGACGATATGATTTCCTCGGGAGACTCTCTCTTCGACGTTGCAAAGCAGATCAAGAAGCGCGGCGCAAAGAGAATCTTCAACTTCGCTACCTTCGGTCTTTTCACAAACGGTCTTGAGGGATTTGATAAGGCCTACGAGGACGGTATTATTGATAAGATCTTCACCACCAACCTCATCTACAACGATCCCGAGCTTGCAAACAAGCCCTGGTACGTTGAAGTAAGTATGTGCAAGTACGTTTCCTACATCATCGATACCCTTAACCACGATGAGTCGATCAGCCTCATCCTCGACCCCGTCAAGAAGATCCACGCTCTTATCGACAAGCACAACGCAGAGCTTGGCGGACAGCTTAAGATCGAGTTTTGATTTCCGATTACTATAAACTTTTGCAGAGCCGCCGCCGTGCGGCTCTGTTTTTTTATTATTAGGATAAAGTGTTCATTACAAATTCACAAATATGGGATATAATTAAATATCAATTAAATCAAAGGAATTAATGATATGAGCAATAAAAAAGAAAATGCATCCTGCCCGATGAAGAAGACTTCCATCGGCGGTCAGGCTCTGCTTGAAGGCATCATGATGCGCGGTCCGAAAAAGAGCGCAATGGCGGTGAGACGCCCCGACGGCGAGATGGTCGTTGAGGTTTCTGATCTCAAGAGCGCAGATCGCAAGGGCTTCCTCAAATGGCCCATCGTGCGCGGTGTTGTCGGATTCATCGATTCAATGGTGGTCGGTTATTCCGCAATGATGCGATCGGCAGAGCTTTCTGGACTCGACGAGGCTATCGAAGAGGAAGAAAGAGAAAAGGCTGAAAAGAAGGCGGCTAAGGAAGCCGAAAAACGCGCAAAGAAGCTCGGTATCACCGTCGAGGAGCTTGCAGAACGTGAAGCCGCGGAAAAGCCCGCAGAGGTCAAGGAAGAAGCTCCCGCAAAGGAACCCGATCCCGCCCCCAAGGAAGAGAAGAAGGATACCTCGGGTATGATGACGGGAGTTATGGTCGTCGCACTTGTGCTCGGTCTCGGACTTGCTCTCCTGCTTTTCAAGGTCCTTCCCGAATCCATCTATGAGCTTATCACTTGGGCGTTTCCCTCACTTGAAGGAGAGGGCTATTGGTTCAACCTCATCCGCGCGGCTATCACGGGCGTTGTAAAGATCGCAATAATGGTCGCATATATGGCGGCTGTTACACTTATGAAGGACATCAAGCGCACCTTTATGTACCACGGTGCAGAGCACAAGACCATCTTCTGCTACGAGCAGGGACTTGAGCTCACCGTTGAAAACGTCCGCCGTCAGTCAAGATTCCATCCCCGATGCGGTACATCCTTCCTTATCCTTATGCTTCTTGTTTCGATCGTTGTCAATATGTTCATCCCCGCAACAATCGTAGATCATAAGATCCTCAACATCGTGGCAAGAACCGGCATCGGTCTGATCACACTCCCCTTTATTATGGGTATCGGCTACGAGCTTATCCGCTTTGCGGGCAGACACGATAACCTCTTTACAAAAATAATCTCCGCCCCCGGCGTATGGCTCCAGCACATCACCACCAAAGAGCCCGACGACTCAATGATCGAGTGCGCCATCGCCGCCGTCAAGGAAGTTATCCCCGAGGACGGAAGCGACAATTGGTAAACCAAAGTGAAAAGTGTAAAGTGTAAAGTGAAAAGTTATGGAAGCTTTTTTCGCTTTGCTCAAAAAGCAATTAATAATAATTTTCGAACGCAGTGAGAAAATTTTCCTTAACTTTACACTTATCACTTTTCACTTTACGCTTCCAAAGGACGAGCGTCTATGTTACAAAAAACTGTAAAACGAGTCTTCACCCGCATCCCCACGCTTATGACGCGCAGGCTTACTTTGCGTGCGATGAAGCCGATAGACTCATACGATATGTTTGAATATGCGCACCGTGCGGATGTCACGCGCTATCTCACCTGGCAGCCGCATCCTTCGAGAGAGTACACGAAGGACTATCTCGAATTTATCGGGAAGTGCTACAAGAGCGGCGAATTTTTCGATTGGGCGCTTATCTGGTGTGCTGATGGGGAATACCGCGAAAAGATGATCGGAACTTGCGGCTTTACGCGATTTGATTACGATAACAATGCCGCCGAGGTCGGCTACGTCATCAATCCCGAATACCGCGGCAGAGGCGTCGCTCCGGAAGCTCTCGCGCGCGTGCTTGAATTTGGATTTTCCGAGCTGAAGCTCAACCGAATCGAGGCAAGATATATTGTCGGCAACGAGGTCTCACGCCGAGTGATGGAAAAGGTCGGCATGAAATTCGAAGGCGTCCGCCGTCAATCGCTTCTCAATAGAGGCGAGTACGTTGACGTTGGATATTGTTCGATACTTGCGAGTGAATATTTTAATTGAGTTCAGAGTGCAGAATGCAGAGTGCAGAGTTAAGGTAACTTTTCTCGCAAGCTCGAAAAGTCTTTTAATCAAAATAATTTTCGAACGGAGTGAGAAAATTTTCCACAACTCTGCACTCTTAACTCTGCACTCTGCACTTGAATATCTCTGTCCGTTCACGTCAATAATCCTCCTGTACCAAAAAACAGGAGGATTTTTTATTATGAACGCAACAGTTCCCGCACCTACACCTCTGAAAGACAGACTTGAGGGCACCAAAACACAGGAGAATCTCCATACCGCGCTTTCGGGCGAGTCGCAGGCGCATCTTCGCTACACATGGTTTGCAAGCAGGGCAAGAAAGGACGGATACGAGAAGGTCGCGCAGATCTTTGAGGAGACTGCAAGAAACGAAGCCGAGCACGCAGAGATCTGGTTCACACTTCTCGGAGGTATGGACGAGAGCGAAAAGAACCTCGAGGTAGCCGCAAACGGCGAGCATTTCGAATGGGACAAGATGTACCGCGAATTTGCAGAAACCGCAAAGGAAGAAGGCTTTGACGAGATCGCCGGCAGATTCGAGCGTGTCGCCGCGATCGAGCGCCGTCACGAGGAAAGATACCTCAAGTATCAGAAGCAGCTCGCCGACGGCAACGCCTTCGTCAAGACCGCCGAGGACGGAAACACGCCTTGGATCTGCCTTGCCTGCGGTCAGCTTATTGCAAGCGAAAATGCCCCCGAGCATTGCCCCACTTGCGGACACCCCAAGGCTTATTTCGCGAGATTTGCTGAATAAATTTATCGCCTCTCTTTTATCAGAGGGGCGATTTTTGATTTGATGTTGACTTTTTCCGATGTGTGTGATACAATAAGTTTACTAATTGAAAGGAATCGTCATTTATAGATGAAGCGTATATTGATTATGTTATCCTTGCTTTCTTTAGGTTGTCTTTATTGCGGCTGTGCCGACGAAAATGTTGAGGTCCCCGAAACCACGCTTGCGGAACAAACAAGTGCGGTGCTTACCGAAGGAAGTGCATCTGCACCCGAAACCGAAGCGGAGCCCAAGCTTATTTCGGTATCTTTTGAAAATATTGATCCCATAAGAGTGACCACCCAAGGTACATATCCGAGGTTATATAAGCTTACGGACGGAACTTTGCTCTGCGGCATCGACGGCTATTGCTTCAGAAGCGAAGACGAGGGACTTACCTGGAAGCGCGGAGTTGATTACAGAAAGAATTACATAGTCAAAGATTCAAGCGGCACCTATGAGCTTGCCTGCGCCAATACCGCGTTTTATCAGCTTGAAGACGGCACTATTCTCGTCGCTTACAGAGCCACGGGGTATATAAACAAGGAAAAAACGGTCTTCTGCACAAAAATTCTCGTGAGTCAAAGTTCCGACGGGGGAAAGAGCTGGAAAGAGCATTCCACTGTCTGCGAATACTATGACAAAAACGGCAAGACCCGCGGCGTGTGGGAGCCTCATTTCGGGTTGATAGACGGTGTGCTCACCTGTTTTTACGCAAACGACAGCTTTGACGTTGTAAAAAAGTATCAGCATATCGAATATCTGCAATGGATAAACGGCGAATGGACCAACAGAACGATAGTTTCAAACGGCGACAAGCACAATTCGCGCGACGGTATGCCCGTATGGCAGAGGCTTTCAAACGGGAAATATATCTGCGCCATCGAAGGCTGGGTTCCCGGCGGTACAGATCTTTGCATAAAGCTTCTTTGGTCTGACGATGGAGTGAAGTGGTCGGAGCCCGTGATCGTTTACCGCGCCAAGAACGGCACCTGCGGCGCGCCCTACGTTGTTGAACTCCCGACGGGACAGCTTTATATTACCTTCCAGACAAACGAAAACTTCGACAGTTGGATCCCTCTTTCAAACCCGAAGATGTACGGCATGATCTCGGACGGAACGCCGATCGAGAAGATTTCCGCGAAGAATTTTTCCGAGCCCGAAAACGTATTCGGTATCAAAAACGGAGAGTACGGACTTTGGAATTGCATCTATTTGTCGGATAATTACCTTTATATCGCAACTCATACAAACTCTGCCGCTCTCCCCGGTACGCTGATAAAAAGAATATCGCTTGACGAGCTTTTGTCACAATAAAAGAAACACCCCGCGGCTGCGGGGTGCAGACTGCTGACAAACTTGTATATGGAAAAACAATATGTCAAATTGCACAATAATGGTCAAGCAACTGTGTTCGCAATTTCTAATAGGGGTGCAGGGGGCGAAGCCCCCTGCAAGAAAAACGTTGTCATCCTGAGGGCACGTCCGCAGACGTGTGGTGCCCGAAGGATCTCGTGCTGACCGAGTTGTTCCTCGGGCAGCGCGGTGCCATAACGATGAAGTCTGCGGTAAATTA
>JAFQGP010000079.1 GCA_017415485.1 Clostridia bacterium | reverse complement strand
TCGTCGTAATCGTCCGAACCCGACAAGCGATAAATCGCTTCACCAATAGCTGTATTCGTCCACGAATCCATTTCTATTAAAGCAGGTTCGCTACCCGTTACGATAATCGTGGTAATTCCGCTATCCACGCAATCCTCGATCTTGTTCACCAGGACAGTGATATCTTCCTCGGTGGCTTCTGTTTTGCCGCCCAGGGTGCCGTCGATGGTCAGAGTGCTGCCGCTGACGGTGAACAAATTTATGCCGCAGACACAGGTGCCATTTTCATCGAAGGCATGCTCTTCGGTAACATTCCCGCAGACGGCGCAGGTAGAGCTGTGGGTGCCGTTGCCATTGTCGGTGTAGCCAGCTGCATCGGGGGTGTGACCGCCCACTTCGCCGTAGCTTGCGTCGCAATGCTGGCACTTAGCCTGTTCGGTACAAGTAGCTGTACCACCGCTGTGTTTCTCGGTCGTTGAAATATTGCACCCGCAGGTTACGGTGTGCGTTTGACCGTCGGTATTGGGGGTTATTGTTTCCCCTACTCCGAGAGTGGGATATCCGCCCTCGTGAATATGCCAGGGGGTGTAGGAGGGGTTGTTATTCACCCACTCATTCAGCGCATCGACGAGGGAGCCATATTTTTCAATTATACTGATGTTCTCCCAGCTTGAATCTGTAGCACCTGCCGAACCTTTCATTTGCTCCTGCGCGAGTTTCACAGAAGAGTCGTTTGTGTAGTCTCCGGCGCCATTGGAGTTTAATGAGCTATTCATATACCAATAACAATACTCTATTGTTACCAAGTTACCAACGTAGCCGACTAAACCGCCGGCAGTTGTGCCGCTGACGCTGCCTGCGCTGTAGCAGTTTGCTATTGTTACATTGGCAGCTTGACCTACGAGACCGCCCGCGTATGCAGTGCCGGTGCTGCTTGCGGTAACACTGACAGTACTGCTGCAATTTTCTATGGTTATAGCATTAGCATAGCCCACAATGCCTCCCGCATAGGCTTTAGTACTATACGAAACGTTCACCAAGCCGCTCACTGAAAGGTTTTTGATGGAGCCTGCAGTCATATAGCCGAAAAGTCCCGCATATTGACATTCTGGGTTCGCCGCATTTGCAGTACCGATCGCCATTCCGCTTATGGTGTATCCGTTGCCGTCGAAGTTACCTTTGAATTCATTGGATGAATCTGCACCGATCGGTATCCACAGATGCTCGGAAAGGTCGATATTCGCCGTAAGCTTGACATATCTGCCTGCGAAATTCTTAACAGATGCCTTGGAATTATTAATGCCGGTGAGTTCAAGGGGTGAACTAAAGGATGCATTTACCAATGCCGCAAATCCCGCAAGCTGTGCAGGGGTGCGGATCTCATAAGCATCATCCGCTGTATAGCCGCCGTCAATGTTTGCAAACGGCGAGAAGTCAGCGTATGTATATATATAATCACCGTCGACTTTTTCATACTCGCCCCAAGTTCCACTCTTGTATACATCAGCGGCAAAGACGGTCGTTGTCGCCGCCGAGATCATTCCCATTGCCATTGCGAGGGTGATGATTATTGTCAAAAGTCTTTTCTTCATTTTGGTTTCCTCCGAATGAGTTTGTTTCCTAATTTAATTTATATGCCGCAAGCAGCTCTTCGACTGCTTTGTTATTTTCTTCTTTTGTGAATTTCTTGAAATCCTCAAGCAGCTTTCTGCCGACGGCGCGGTAATCGAGCGCGAGTACCTTTTGCAGCTTCTGCCGTCTCAGCTCTTCGGGAATGCCGAAGAGGAGCAGAATGCCGTTCAGCGCGCCCCCGATCCTTTCGGGCAATGCGGGTGAATGCTCGGTCGTCATCAGCGTGGCGTACTCGATACCCGAAACGATGCATTCCGCTTCCTCGAACTGCCCCTCGCTCCATCCCCCGCAATATTCACCGAAGACCTTTCTCAGCTTTTCCGTGTCGTTCTTTCGGATGCTCTCGAGCGTCATGGGCGAGGAATATGCGGACAGGAAGAAATCGCGCATTTGCTCGCTTTCCTCGCTGATCGCCGCCATGGTGGTCAGCTCGAGGCAATATGCAAGCAGGGAGCTTTTGCCCTCGTCGGTAGCCTCCTCCATCGCCCGCCATTGGAAGTCGCAGAGCATTTTTACCAGCTCGTCAAGAATGTGTTCCTTGGTTGGGAAGTGAAAGGTGAGATTTCCCGTGCTGATCCCCGCCGCCTTTGCGACCGCCGCGACCGTTGTTTGCGAAAAGCCTCGCTCAAAAAACATCTCTGTCGCCGTCTTTATGATCATAATCCTCGTCGGATTCTCTTTTTTGACTCTTGCCATATCCATATCTCCTGACATAAGCTATACACAAAACGCATCCTAAATTAGGATGCGTACTAATTATATCACAAATTTCCAAAAAATGCAAGAGGGTTGGGAATTTTTTCTGATTTCTTCATAAGATCCTTGAATTTTTGAATAATAGTTGCAAATCGCACTTTGCGCAAAAGTCTATATCAAAAAGCCGCAAAAGTCTATAACAAAATACCGCAAAAGTGTATAACAAAACGCCACAAAAGTCTATAACAGTATTGACAAAACCGACATTTTGGAGTATAATAATATCAAAGGTTGGTGATCAAAAATGAGCAATTATATTAAACGAATTTGCGATGATGAGCTTGAACTTAAGTTAGAAGCGTTCGGAGCAGTCCACATCATCGGTCCTAAATGGTGCGGCAAAACCACAACGGCGAAGCAATTTGCCAAAAGCTACATTGAAATGCAAGACCCTGACAAGCGTGATATGTACATTCAAACCGCAAAGATCAAGCCCTCAAATCTCTTGATTGGGGAGAATCCGCGATTGATCGACGAATGGCAGATCGCCCCAAATCTGTGGGATGCCGTTCGTGTATCTGTTGACAGACGTAACGAGGACGGTCTTTATATTTTGACCGGATCCAATTCTATTGACAAAACAGAGATCATGCATACGGGCACAGGCAGGATCGATACCTTAATAATGTATCCAATGAGTCTTTACGAGTCACAAGAATCCAACGGATCAGTTTCACTTGCAAAATTATTCTCCGACCCCAATGTGTTAGCTGATGGTTGCGTATCTGATCTCAGTATAGATCAGCTGATATTTGCAGCTTGCCGCGGCGGTTGGCCTTCTTCCCTCCAAAAGAAAAGCGACAAAGCCAAGCTTTTAGTCGCACGAAGCTACTTTGACAGTTTGTGCGCAGAAGATATCTCCAACGTTGACGGCATACAGCGAGATGAAACCACAACGCGCCTCTTGCTTCGTTCTTATGCGCGCAATATTTCTACAATGGTGACCAACAGAGCTATTATCAACGATGTGAATGCAAATATTGATTTTAGCGAAGCTTCCTTCTACAGCTACATTAAGGTACTGAAAAAGCTGTTTCTCATTCAGGATGTTGGAGCTTGGTGCCCGGCAATTCGCTCCAAGAGCGCCCTACAGGCGACTGATAAGCGAGAATTTGTTGATCCGTCTCTGGTTGTCGCCGCCCTCGGCATAGATCCGGAATACTTTAATCTTGATTTGAAAACGTTTGGTTTTATTTTTGAAACACTCTGCATCCGTGATCTCAAAGCATACTCTGCGGCACTCGGCGGACGTGTTTCATACTACCACGACAGATATGGATTGGAAGCTGACTGCGTTCTTCATCTTCGCGACGGCAGATACGCCCTCATTGAATTCAAACTTGGCAGTGCTGATATAGAAGATGGTGCAAATCATTTGATCGAGCTTGAGAATCTGATACAAACATACAACTTGAAAGAAACTCAATGCAAGTTGAGATTGCCGGATCTGAAGATCGTAATCACGGGCACACAGTATGGCTACAAACGTGACGACGGCGTTCTTGTTGTGCCTATCGGCTGCTTAAAAAATTGATATCAAAGCCCCCGCTCTTGAGCGACAAGAGCGGGGGTTCATTATGCAATCAAAGTGCGTCTATCAGTCAATGGGCTTCATTGTGGGGAAAAGGAGGACGTCGCGGATGGAGGCGGAGTCGGTGAGGAGCATTACGAGTCTGTCTACGCCGAAGCCGAGGCCGCCTGTGGGGGGAAGGCCGTATTCGAGGGCGGTGATGTAGTCGTAATCCACCTGTGCCTTGCACTCGGGGTCCTGTGCCTTTCTCTCGGCTACCTGGCGCTCGAAGCGCTCTCTCTGGTCGATGGGGTCGTTGAGCTCGGAGAATGCGTTGCCGAATTCGGTTGCGTTGATGAAGTACTCAAAACGCTCGGTGAATGCGGGATCTTCGGGCTTTCTCTTTGCAAGCGGGCTGTTCTCGACGGGGTAGTCATAGATGAAGGTGGGTTGGATGAGGTTTTCCTCGACGAATGCATCGAAGAACTCAACGAGGATCGCACCCTTGGTCTTTACTGCGGGAAGCTCGACGTGCTTTTCTTTTGCGATCGCGATCGCTTCCTCATCGGAGGTGATCGCGCCGAAATCGACACCGGAATACTTCTTGACAGCCTCGACCATTGTCATTCTCTCCCAATGAGAGAGATCGATCTCCTTGCCTTGATAGTTGATGGTGAGGGTGCCGCAAACGTTCATTGCTACGGTCTTCATCATCTCCTCGACAAGGTCCATCATTCCGTGGTAATCGGTGTATGCCTGATAAAGCTCGATGGAGGTAAACTCGGGGTTGTGCTTGGTGTCCATACCCTCGTTACGGAAGATGCGTCCGACCTCATATACTCTGTCCATACCGCCAACGATGAGTCTCTTGAGGTAGAGCTCGGTCTCGATACGGAGAACCATATCCATATCAAGTGTGTTATGGTGAGTAAGGAAGGGGCGTGCGGATGCGCCGATCTCGAAGGGAGTAAGTATGGGTGTATCGACCTCAAGGAAGCCCTTGGAGTCGAGATATGCGCGGAGCTCACGGAGAATGAGGCTGCGCTTTACAAAGGTATCCTTGACCTCGGGATTTACGATGAGGTCGAGGTATCTCTGGCGGTATCTTGTGTCGGTGTCCTTGAGTCCGTGGAACTTCTCGGGGAGAGGAAGGAGGGACTTGGAAAGGAGGGTAAGCTTCTGCGCGTGAACAGAGATCTCGCCGCGGCGGGTGAGGAACACAAAGCCCTCGATGCCGATGATGTCACCGATGTCCCACTTGCGGTAATCAGCAAATACGTCCTCGCCAACGTCGTTGATGCGGATATAGCACTGAATTCTGCCCTTGCCGTCAGCAAGGTCGATGAAGTTTGCCTTACCCATATCGCGACGGCTCATGATTCTGCCCGCGAGAGAGACGGTTTTGCCATCGAACTCCTCGAAGTTTGCCTTGATATCAGCCGAGTAAGCGGTGACGTCATACTTCATGATCTCGAAGGGGTTCTTGCCCGATTCAACGAGATTTGCGAGCTTTGCGCGTCTGTTTTCGATCTCCGAGGCTACGTTGACCTCGGGGGTCTCGATATTTTCGTTATTTATAATGTCAGCCATTTTACGTGCCTTTCGTCTTACTTATTCTTGGTTCTTTCAACCTTGAGGATGTCAAGTTCAAAGCTGCCGGAGGGCGCCTCGACTGTTACGGTTGCGCCTGCCTTCTTACCGACGAGTGCGCGGCCGATGGGGGACATATCCGAGATCTTGAGCTCTGCGGGGGATGCCTCGTTCGAGCCGACGATGACGTATGTGATCTCCATTTCGTCAGCCTTATCAAATACGGTAACGGTGGAACCTACGGAAACAACGGTGGAGTCGATCTGGCTTTCATCGATGATGACCGCGTTCTGGATCTTGTCCTCGAGTTCCTTGATGCGGGATTCAACTCTCGCCTGTTCTGTTCTCGCCTCGTCATACTCGGCGTTCTCGGAAAGGTCTCCGAATCCGCGGGCTACCTCGATGTCGTGGATAACCTCGGCGCGGCGTGTGTTTTTCAGATAATCAAGCTCGGTAACGAGCTCATTGTAGCCCTCTTGGGTGTAATAGATAGGTTTTGTTGCCATGATTTTTCTCCCTTATTTACCGATGAGGTCGATAGCCGCCTGGATCTGGTTGTCTTCCGCGTCGGTGATTTTATATATATTTTTATTTTCAAGTGATTTGTCAAGCTCAACCTCGAGGTTGGGCTTGATGCCGATGCCGTCATAGCCATCGGACAGAGGCGGGAAATACATTTTCGTGGTCATCTTTACCGCGCCGTCAAAGCCAAAGTATTCGAGCGAAAAGATGGTCTGCATACTTCCCTTTCCGTATGTCGTGGTGCCGACGATCTCGGAAATTCCGTAATCCATAAGAGCGCAGGTGAAGAGCTCAGCTGCAGATGCGGTGCTTCCGTTTGCGAGGACTGCGGATTTGCCCATTACCTTATCGCGGTACTTGGCGATATCAGATTTTGTTACGTTGCAGGATGCATATGCCGAGTTGGGGGCATATTTTACCTCCGCGACCTTGGTTACGACCTCTGCGCCCGAGCGGTCGCGAGTTTTGATGAGGATGTCGTCTTCGTTCAGCATAAAGCTTAAAACTGCGGTGATCGAAGCGAGGTCTCCGCCGCCGTTATAACGGACGTCGAAGAGGAAATACTCAACACCCTGTGCGATCAAAGCATCCATAGCCGCGCAGAACTGCGGAGGAGTGGTCAGATCGAACTGTGTGATCTTGATGATTCCAACCTTTGCATTGGTCTCACAGACATGGTACATAACCGATTCGGAAGTGAAGGTGTCTCTCATGATCGAGAATTCGACCTCCTCGGCGTAGCCCTCTCCGCGACGGACGGTGAACTCGCAAAGAGTTCCCTTGACGCCCTGAAGTTTTGCGAGAGCGGCATAATATCCGAGCTCGGGAACCGACTCCTTGTTCTCTCCTCCGCCGACGTACATTATCAGGTCGCCGGGCTCAACACCTGCGGCAAGCGCGGGCGAATTGGGGAGGACCGAGATGATCTCGATGCATTTGTACTCTGCATTCTCGATAACGGTCACGCCGATGCCCTGGGTCTCGCCCTGGTTTTCGGCCGTCATCAGCGCAAATTCCTCGGCGTCGTAATACTCGGCGTATCTGTCGTTGATGGCAAGTCCCATACCGCTGACCATTGCGCGGCAGAGGACCTCCTCGTCTATTTCATAATAGGAATAGGTTTTGAAAAGATTGATGATCTGCTCAAGCTTACCGCCTACTGCGGACTCGCCGCCCGATACCAGATCGCCGTTTTCATCTCTGAAGTAAGAGTCTGCAAGGGCGCAGGACGACATTGCGGTGAGAAGGATTGCCGCGATAAGAAGAAGGATCAGTGTTGATAACGAAATTCTTTTTTTCATTTGGTTCCTCGATTAGGGTTTCTTGACGTATTTGAGAGGATCGACCTTTTCGCCGTTGACGCGCACCTCGAAGTGGAGGTGATTGCCCGTGCTTGAGCCCGTTGTTCCGACTGCGGCGATGGTTGCACCTTGCTCAACATAATCGCCCGCCTTTACGAAAAGTTTGGAGGCGTGAGCATATAGCGTGTGATAACCGTTGCCGTGGTCGAGCAGGACGTAATATCCATAGGAAGTATGGTATTTTGCGATGAGCACTTTACCCGATTTCGATGCATAGATATCTGTACCGCGGTAGGCGGGGATATCGATGCCGTAATGCATCTTTTTATAATATCCGAGCTCGGGAAGTGTTCTGATGCCGAATTCAAAGGACAACTCGTTAAAGGACAACGGAACCGGCCAGAGATACGACTGCTTTCTGATCGCTTCTGCGAGAGCCTCCTGACGCTTGCGCTCCTCTTCCTTTTCTTTTTCGATAGCTATCTGCTCGCGGCGCTTGTTTTCTTCCGCTATTGCCGCGTTGACCTCGGCTTCGAAATCTGCGTCGAGCATTGCGGAAAGGTTTTCATACTCACCTTTTGCACCCGTAAGCTCTTCGATCTCAGCTTCGATCGCCGCAAGGCTTGCTTCGTTTTCGGTCTTCCATTGCTCGATCTCCGCCTGCTTTGCTTCAAGCTCTGCAATGGCAGCCTCGTGAGCCTCGGAATCTTTCAGAAGCTTCTGATACTTTTCATCGAGCACAGTTTTCTGCTCGTCGATATTTTTGAGAAGGGTATCGCTGTAACGGACAAGGCTGTTTACTCTGTCTATTCTTGCCAGAAGGTCTGTGAAACTTTCAGCTCCGAGCAAAATTTCAAGGTAATTCGCACTTCCCTGCTCATAGCTCATTCGCAAAAGGTCAAGGAAGGTTGCATATGCCTTATCATATTCGACCCTGATGGCGGAGATCTCTTTCCCGATGAGCTTGAGCTCGTTGTCATAATAGAGTCTGGTTTTTTCAAGGTCCTTGAGCTGATCGTTATAGACAGCCTCTGCCATCAAATAAAGCGCGCGGGTTTCATCTGCGGTTGCCTGGAGAGTTTCGGCTTTCTTGATGTCGGCTTTAAGCTCTGCAAGCATATTGTCATACTCTTTGAGCTGCAGGCGCATTGCCTCAAGGTCATCGGTTTTTATGTCGTTATAATCGGCTTTGTCGTACCACACCGACCCAACCGTTACAGGTACTGCG
The DNA here is from genome assembly GCA_017415485.1 of Clostridia bacterium. Taxonomy (GTDB): domain Bacteria; phylum Bacillota; class Clostridia; order Oscillospirales; family CAG-272; genus CAG-390. The sequence goes on along the minus strand of JAFQGP010000079.1, from coordinate 23,428 downwards.
GCAATGAGCAAAATCAGCGACAGGATAAAGGATATTGCGCGGACCGACGCTTTTTTTGTTCTGTTATTTTGCATTGATTGACTCCAATACTATCAGTTGTTGAGGTTCTTCTGGAGGGAGATGATACTTGCTACTACGCCGGTAACAACTCCGAGAAGAAGGAATAACACAAGCAATTCCGCCTGCATATCGGCATAGGGCACAAGGGAGAACATATTGAGGATGCCCTCGCTTTCGCCCTCCATCATCTTTGAGGCATAGCTGTAAAGTCCCATATCGGCAAAGAAAGCGATAATTGCCGACAAAGCTCCGATGCTGACGCCTTCGATTATAAAGGGCGCGATGATATAGCCCTTGGTCGCACCGATGAAACGCATAATGCTGATCTCGGTCCGTCTTCCGTGAACCGCAAGCTTTACCGTGTTGAAGATAACGAAAAGGCTGACTGCGAGCAGAAGAACGATGAACCACATAAAGACGAAGGATGCACCGCTCTTGAAATTCTCGATCGTGGTGGCATATTCAACCCGGTTGTTGACCTTCATTACGCCCTCGATACGAAGGAGATCGTATTCAAGCTTATTTGCGCCCGCGGTGTCCTTATATGTAACGATGAAGGAATCCGCAAGGGGATTATCGCCGCTTTCGGCGATCGAATCAAAAAGATCGGCGTAATCGGGGTAGGTCTCCTTCATAGATTCAAATCCCGATTCCTTTGAAACGAAATCAACGTATGTGACATTCGGCAGAGCTTTTATGTCTTCGGTGATTATCTGCAATTTCTCGGGGGTGACGTCATAATCGGTAAAGACAACTATCTCGTTGAGCAGACCGAGCTTTTCCATATTGACGTCGATATTCCTTATGAGCAATCCGAACGCGCCGAGAAGGATGAGGCAGGAGGAAAGCACAAGGACGGATGCAATTCCCGTTACTCTGTGTCGCCAGAGATTACGGAACGCATCAAAGATGAAGTAAAAGGGATTGTAAATGTGGCGAGGCTGATTTGAATTACTCATTTTCGCCTCCTGTATTCTCCGAGTCCTCAAAATCCGCAACAGCAGATTCAAGGTTTATGTCGGAATCAAGCTTACCGCCGTCAAGAGTGATAACTCTGTGGCCGAAGCGTTCAACGAGGTCCATCTCGTGCGTGACCACGATAACGGTCTTGCCGAGGATCTGATTGATCTTCATAAGCAGGTTCATGATCTCGATGCTCATCTCGGGGTCGATGTTTCCCGTGGGCTCGTCGGCGATGATGATATCGGGATTGTTTGCGATCGCTCTTGCAAGCGCGACTCTTTGCTGTTCACCGCCCGAAAGCTCGCGGGGGAAATGCTTTTGCTTATCCTCCATTGCAACCGTGCGGAGGAGTGCGGGAACGCGGCGACGTATCTCCGCCCCGGGGGTTCCGACAGCACGCATGATGCACGCGATATTTTCATATGCGGTCTTGTCGCGGAAAAGACGGAAATCCTGGAAAACCATTCCAAGCTTTCTGCGATAATAGGGAATACCGCGAGCAGAAAGCTCGGTCACGTCTATCCCGTCAACGAGTATCTTGCCCTCGGTCACCTTTTCCTCGCGGAGGAGACGCTTTGTGAGAGTCGTTTTGCCTGCGCCCGAATGGCCGATGATGAAAACGAACTCGCCGTCATCGATATGAAAGCTGACGTTCTGGAGGGCTTGGGTATCGCTGTATTCTTTGGTTACGTTTATAAATTCGATCATTTCAATCAGAACTTGAGGCCCTTGGTGGACATATATTTCTTGACCATCAATGCGACCTTAAAGGTGATCGCGTGCTCGAGTTCGCGAAGGTCAAGACCTGTGAGCTTGCGGATCTTTTCAAGTCTGTATACAAGGGTGTTTCTGTGTACGAAAAGCTTACGCGATGTTTCGGAAACGTTGAGGTTGTTCTCGAAGAAGCACTGGATCGTCATAAGGGTCTCCTGATCGAGCGATTCAAGGCTGCCCTTCTTGAAAACTTCCTGAAGGAACATTTCGCAGAGGGTGGTGGGGAGCTGATAGATAAGTCTGCCGATGCCGAGGTTTTCGTATCCAATGATATTCTTTTCGGTCTCAAACACCTTGCCGACCTCGATAGCGACCTGTGCCTCTTTGTATGCGCCCGCAAGATCCTTGATGGTCTCAACGATAGTGGAGATACCGATGGTTACCTTGGTGTAGAACTCGGTGTTGAGAGTATCCGCGATCTTCTGCGCGATCTTTTCCATATCACGCGATTCGGTGCCCGGCTTTACGTCCTTGACGAGAACGATGTCACGCTCGCCGACGCTGATGATGTACTCATGTGCCTTATCGGGGAACATATTCTGAAGCATCTCGAAGGGGAGCATATCCGCCTTGCCGAGGAATTTGATAAGGAATACCACGCGGTGCTCATCGGTGTTGAAGTGGAGCTCCTTCGCCTTGATATAAATATCGCTGGGAAGAATATTGTCAAGGATGATATTCTTGATGAAGGAGCGCTTATCGTACTTTTCATCATAAAGGTTTTTGATGTTGGAAAGAGAAACGGCGAGCATCTTTGAGAGCACGTCCGCCATCTTATCTTCACCTTCAACAAAAACAAGATACTCGTTCTTCACGCCATAGCCGATGGGACGGTATGTATATCCGCCCTTACAATATGACTCAAGTGAGGAAACGTATATCATACTATCGCGCGCTGCGGCTCTCGATTCACCGATCCTTACAAGCTCGGAGCAAGAAATAATAATGCCGTTTTCGTCAATTACGCCGATAACGCGGTCAACGGTATCCTTCATCTGGTGAATTACGCCTTGAAACAGTCTGTTAGACATCCTAAAAAATCCAATCCTTTCTGCAAAAGGGTCTTCCCCTTTTGTTTGGGTAGTAATTTTGTATATACTGTACTATATTTTACTATAATTTTTGTTAAATTTCAATAGGTTTTTGAATATTATTTCTAATTTTGGGGCTCTTTTTTTGTAAATATTTCATAAACAAGAAAAAAGATTCCCAAAAAAGTGCACAAAAGCCTTATCTGAGCTCAAATTCGGAGGAAAGACACGCAAGAACGAATGCCGCGGCACTCTCGGTCCGCAGTATTCTCCTGCCGAGTCCGAGGAGCGAAAGCCCCGCCTGCTCTGCTCTTTCCGCCTCCTCGGGGGAGAATCCGCCCTCGGGTCCGACAATGATCGCAACGCTCTTCGGCGGCTCTGCGCGAAGACTTTCAAGCGTTGTGCCGAGCATACGTTCGCCTTCCTTTTCGTAGCAGAATATCGCAAGGTCGCATTTTGCTGCTTCTGCGAGCATATCTCCGAAAGACATCGGCTCGGTCACATCGGGTACTATTCCTCTGCCGCACTGCTTTGCTGCCTCCGCAGCTATACGGCGGCGGCGCTGGGATTTTGATCCCTCCTTTTCGCCCTTCATGCGGACGATACAGCGCGATGATTCAAAGGGAACTATCGCGGAGGCACCGAATTCAACGGATTTCTGAATAGCTACGTCAAGGCGTTCGCCCTTGACGAGTGCCTGATATACGGTCGCCTTATAGGGCGGCTCGGCAGGGCAGAGCTTTGCCTCGTTTATATCACAGTCAACGCGGTCATCACGGATCTTTGTGAGGGTGCAATCGTAATCCCTTCCCTCTCCGTCGCAAACGGTCAGGCTGTCGCCGACAGCCATACGAAGCGAGCGCGCAATATGAAACGCATCCTCTCCGAGGATCGAGATCATGCGCTCTTCTTCATTGATATTCTCTTTTGACACAAAAAAACGGGGCATAAAAAAGTCCTCCCGAAAAAAATTACATAATATTATATAATATTCAAAAAATAATGTCAATTACGATATTGTGAATTTTACACAAAATTGCAGAAAAATGAGCTCCGACGGTGTTTTTTCGCCGTCGGAGCTTGAAAATTATAAAATACTGTCGAGAAACTGCTTGGTTCTGGGGTTCTGCGGGTTCGAGAAGATCTCCTCGGGGGTTCCCTCCTCCGCGATCTTGCCGTCGCACATAAAGATGACGCGGTCGGCGACCTCGCGGGCGAAGCCCATTTCGTGTGTTACGACTACCATCGTCATTCCCTCGTCCGCAAGCTGCTTCATAAGCTCGAGAACCTCGCCGACCATCTCGGGGTCGAGTGCGGATGTGGGCTCATCAAAGAGCATGACCTTCGGGTTCATCGCAAGTGCGCGAACGATCGCAACACGCTGCTTCTGACCGCCCGAAAGGCGCGAAGGATATTCGTTTGCCTTATCTTCAAGTCCGATCCTTGCAAGAAGCTCCATTGCGGTCTTCTCTGCCTCCTCCTTGGTCTTGAGCTTGAGCTCAAGAGGCGCGAGGGTGAGATTCTGAAGGACCGTCATATTGTTGAAAAGATTGAAGTGCTGGAATACCATTCCCATATTTCTGCGCGCAAGGTTGATGTCAATGCGGGAGTTCTTATTGATCTCCGAGAGCGCTTTGCTGTATTCGCTACCCTCAAATCTCTTGAGAAGGTCATCCTCTTTGATCTTTGCAATTATCTCCGACTCAAGCTTCGATTCACTCTTTTCGGGAGCCTTTGCCTTTGCGGCTTTCATCATTGATGCGAAGGTCTTTGACTTTTTGATGACATCAAAATGCAGATAAGGATCAGGTGCGGTGAGAAGATCATCCTCCATCCACACCTCGCCGTATGTGGGTTCTTCGAGAAGGTTCATACAGCGAAGAAGAGTGCTCTTTCCACTTCCCGAGGGTCCGATTATAACAACGCGCTCGCCGCTCTTGATGTCGCAGGATACGGCGTTAAGAACGCGCAGCTTGCCAAAATCCTTGTAAATATTCTTAACGCTTATCACCGGCTCTCAACCTCTTTTCTATCAATTTGATTCCAAAGGTAAGCAGATACACGATCGCGAGATAAAAGAGTGCGACCACGGTCATAGGCACGATGTAGCTTGCCATATTGTTTCCGCTACCGATGATCTTTGCAGCCATTGTAAGGTCATACATACCTATCATGCTGACGATCGAAGTTTCCTTGATAAGAGCAATAAGCTCGTTACCGATCGCGGGAATAACGTTCTTTATAGCCTGAGGAATAACGATCTTCGCCATTGTGGTTGCACCCGTGAGTCCGAGTGCTCTGCCCGCCTCGGTCTGGCCGATGTCAACCGAAAGGATGCCCGCGCGGATATTCTCGGCAACATAAGCTCCCGAGTTTACGCCGAAGGCGATGGTTGCGGTAATGACAAGAGGGAATCCGCGGATAGCAAATATTACGTATGCCATAATAAAGAGCTGAAGTGCCATAGGCGTGCCGCGGATGATCGTTATATAGAGCTTACAAAGCAATTTGGGAACACGCATATACCAGCTGTTTTTTGCCATTCCGACCAGCGCGACCATTACTCCGAGAACAAGTCCGAGCAATGCCGCAAGGACGGAGATGGACAAAGTCAGCTTAAGTCCCTCCCATATGCTCTCCATATACTTTTCAGTCGTGAACAGCTCAAATATTTTAATAAAAAAATTCATAATTCAAATTCTCGTTCTTACGCGAAAAAGAACGATGCCGAGGCATTGTTCTTTTTCGCGTTATTTATTGGTTTTTTATCAGTTTTCGAAGCCCATGTGCTGCATAACGAGCTTTTCAACCTCGCCGCTCTTCATCATTTCATCGAGAACTGCATTGATAGCGTTGAGAAGTTCGGTGTTGCCCTTGGTTACGCAGATAGCGTACTGCTCTTCAACGGGAGCGTCCTCTGCATCGGTAGCGCCCGAGTAGTAAAGGGGAACGCACTTATACTGGCTGTTCTTGGATACGATGAACTGTGCGGGGAGCTCGTCGATGATAACGGCGTCGATCATATTAGCGCCGATAGCGTCTGCTGCGAGCTGTGCGTTGTCATATGTCTTGAGCTCGGTGTTGGTTCCGTAAAGAACGCCGTCGTAGCCGTAATCGTTATCAGCCTTCGCGTTGATCTCACCGTCGGTGTAGATCCAACCGGTGGTATCGGTCTGGGTGCCGAGCTTCTTGCCGGCAAGAGCTTCCCAAACGATGTATTCACCGTTTGCGCCGGTCTTGGTAGCAATGGTAGCATCGTCAGCCTTGAAGATTACGTACTGAACGGAGGTGTAGTAAGGAGTGGAGAAGTCAACCTTTTCCTTTCTCGCGTCAGTGATGGTGATACCTGCCGCACCTGCATCGCAAACAACGCCGTCCTTGACGTTATCGATGATAGCGGAGAACTCAACGTTTACAAACTCGATCTTCTTGCCGAGCTTTTCGCCGACCTTGTTCATGATCTCGACGTCAACGCCGACGATCTCGGTGCCTTCATAGTACTCGAAGGGAGCAAAGAAAGCGTTGGTGTGAACGATGATCTTCTCTTCCTTTGCGCAGGAAGCGAAACCGATTGTTGCACAGCAGAGCATAAGAACTGCGAGTGCGAGGGAAATAATCTTTTTCATAATAATAATTCCTTTCAAAATGTGTTTTAAGATTATGCTTGCATATTATACTGCATATTTATGCAAATGTCAAGTCTTTTTTCAAATTTAGTTGAAACTATTTGCAGCATTTTTGAATATTTATTCTTTGATCCATAAAAAACGCGCGAAGCCGTCGGCTTCGCGCGCAAATATCACATATTGAGCGATGATCTGAGGAATTTGCCCGTATATGAGAGTTCGCACTCGGCGACCTCCTCGGGGGTTCCCGTTGCAACGATCGTGCCTCCGCCGTCGCCGCCCTCGGGGCCGAGGTCGATGATATAGTCGGCACATTTGATGACCTCGGGGTTATGCTCGATGACAAGAACGGTATTGCCCGCGTCAACGAGGCGTGAAAGAACGCCGAGAAGTCTCGAAACGTCATCTGTGTGCAGACCGGTGGTGGGTTCGTCGAGAATATACATCGTCTTGCCCGTGCCGCGCCTTGCAAGCTCAGTGGCGAGCTTGACTCGCTGTGCTTCTCCGCCCGAGATGGTAGTGGATGACTGACCTATCTTGATATATCCGAGTCCGACGTCGCAGAGCGTCTGCAGATACTTGCGGATCTTTGGGATGCTGTCGAAGAAGACGAGTCCTTCCTCGGCGGTCATTTCAAGGACCTCGTAAATATTCTTTCCTTTATATTTCACCTCGAGGGTGTCGCGGTTGTATTTGTGTCCCTTGCAGACGTCGCAGGTGACGTAAACGTCGGGCAGGAAGTGCATTTCAATGCATCTTACACCGTCGCCGCCGCAAGCCTCGCATCGACCGCCCTTGACGTTGAAGGAGAATCTTCCGGGGCCGTAGCCGCGGGCGATGGCGTCCTGCGTCTTGGCAAAGAGCGAGCGGATCTCGTTGAAGAGACCGGTGTAAGTAGCTGGATTGGAGCGAGGTGTGCGTCCGATGGGGCTTTGGTCGATGTCGATGACCTTATCAAGATGCTCGATGCCCTCAACCGAAATATGCTTGCCCGCTTTGCGGCGTGCGCCGTTGAGCTTGGTCAGAAGCACGGGATTGATGACGCCGTTTACGAGCGAGGATTTACCCGACCCCGAAACGCCGGTCACGCAAACGAAGCAGCCGAGCGGAATATCGACGTCTACTTTTTTGAGGTTATTGACTTCTGCGCCGCGAACTTTGAGGAAATTGCCGTTGCCGGGACGGCGGGTTTCGGGCACGGGGATCATCTTTCTGCCCGAAAGATATGCGCCCGTGAGCGAATCTTCATTTTTCATAACCTCTTCGGGAGTGCCTGCGGCAACGACTTGTCCGCCGTGTACGCCCGCGCCGGGACCAATATCGACGAGATAATCGGCACGGCGCATCATCTCCTCATCGTGCTCAACGACGATAACGGTATTGCCGAGGTCGCGCAGACTGCAGAGGGTGTTTATGAGCCTTTCGCTGTCGCGCTGATGCAGACCGATGCTCGGCTCGTCGAGGACGTAAAGAACGCCGACAAGTGATGATCCGATCTGTGTTGCAAGTCTTATTCTCTGCGCTTCTCCGCCCGAGAGAGTACCCGCGCGGCGAGAGAGTGTAAGGTAATCAAGTCCGACGCTTTCAAGAAAATTGAGGCGCGCGCGGATCTCCTTGAGGACTTCTTTTACGATCATTTCCTCGCTTGGAGTAAGCTTCAGAGTATCGCTCGAAACGACCTTCAGTGCATTTGAGACCGACAGATCGCAGAATTCGTCGATAGCAAGACCGCCGACTGTAACGGAAAGAGCCATCTCGTTAAGTCTTCTTCCGCCGCACTTCTGGCAGGGGACTTCTTCGATGAATTCCTCGTAATACGCCTCTGCGCCGCCGTATTGCATTCTCTGCTCGATTATCGGGATGATCCCCTCGAATTTTGCGTCGCGGAGGTGGCCCTCCTTGCCAAAATAGCGGGTGACGCGGAATTTTTCGTCGCCCGTGCCGTAAAGAAGGATATTCATCTGCTCCTCGGTATATTCCGAGAGCGGTGTGTTGAGGTCAAAGCCGTACTTTTCCGCCACGGCGAGAACGAGCGGGCCGTTCCAGCTTTCCTCAACGAGGGTCTTGAAGCCGTTGACCTGAATTGCGCCCTCGGCAAGTGAAAGCGAAAGATCGGGGATGATCTTTTCGGGTGAAACACGACGGGTGACGCCGAGACCCGCGCAAGCGGGACACGCACCCTGCGGATTGTTGAAGGAGAACATACGAGGTTCGAGGTCGCCGAAGGAGATTCCGTGCTCCTCGCAGGCGTAGGCTTGCGAGAATTCAAGCTCCTGCGGCTCGCCCTCTCGGGGGACGGTGACGATGAGAAGTCTGCCCTCGGCAAGCGAGAGTGCGGTCTCAACCGAGTCCGCAAGACGGGAACGGATGCCCTCACGCATTACAAGTCGGTCAACGACCACCTCTATCGAGTGGCGAAGGTTCTTATCGAGCTTGATCTCCTCATCAAGGTCATAAAGGCTGCCGTCGATGCGGACGCGGGTATAACCCGAGCGCTTGGCATCGGTCAGCACTTTTTCGTGCATACCTTTCTTTGCACGGACGACGGGTGAGAGTACCATAAAGCGCTCGCCTTCGGGGAGTGTTTCGATTTTTTCAATTATCTGATCGACGGACTGACGGCGGATCTCCTTGCCGCAGATGGGGCAATGAGGGATTCCGATTCGCGCGTAAAGCAGACGGAGGTAGTCGTAAATTTCGGTGACAGTACCGACCGTCGAACGCGGGTTCTTGGACGTTGTTTTCTGGTCGATGGAAATCGCGGGCGAGAGTCCTTCGATCATATCAACGTCGGGTTTGTCGAGCTGACCGAGGAACTGGCGCGCGTAGGACGAGAGCGACTCGACGAAGCGTCGGTGACCCTCGGCGTATATTGTATCGAATGCAAGAGAGGATTTACCCGATCCCGAAAGCCCCGTCAACACAACGAGCTTATCACGCGGGATCGTGACGTCAATGTTTTTCAGATTGTGTACTCTTGCGCCTTTGATTATCAAGTTTTGTGACATTTTTCTTCCTTTTTTGCACATATCCTATCAATCAGCCGTAGGGGACGGCGCCCCGACGTCCCGAGCCCAACGAAAAATTATATGTGCATTAAATCAATTTAGTTAAGTACCGTTTTCTGTATTTTATCAACGGTGAATTTTTGTGCGGTCAGGGACGTCGAGGCGCCGTCCCCTACGGACTCGTAATTATATTTGCATAAAACTATACATACTTCTCGTACTTAAAGGTTGAGAAAATTCTGCGGGATACGCGGCAAACTCCGATATTAACAATAATCGTTTCAAGCTTCATCTGCGGCATCAAATTTCTTGATAATATTCGTGCCCTTATAAAATTCAAATTCTTGCTCGCCCTTATAGGTTCCAAATACTGCGTTCAAGGCTCCTTGTGCAATCTTTGATTGATTCAAAATGTAATAGCAATTTTCGGACTCGGTATGAATACAGATACCCAAAGTTTTTGACGTGTGTTTACCTCTTGGAACAAGTAAGTGCTTAAATTTTTGGCACACAATTTTTCGGGTCTCGCTCTGTGTCGGATCTACTGTTGTGAGCTTTTTCAACAATTCACGATATATAGCATTATTCTTACAGGAAAATATGCCGACCCAAAGCATTAGCGGAGTTATGGCCAAAACACTTATAAGTGTCAAAATTGACTCGCCGGTAGAGTGTATCGTAGTATCGCTGAACATTTCTGCAATAATGACGATGATTAAAAACACGCTGATCGGAACGGTATGCAGAAAAAAGAATGCGGAAAACGCAGAAAATCCTTTAAGCTTTTTAAGATTTTTGATTTTTATATCAAGAATGTCTTGTTCCGTCATCTTACTTTCCTCCATCCTCACGCAGCGCGCGGATCTTGTCGCGGAGGTAGGCGGCGAGCTCGAAATCAAGGCGGCGGGCGGCATCCTTCATTTCGACAGTCAGCTTTTCGATCATAGCCTCGCGGTCGCGCTTCGACAGCTTCTTTTCGGGCTGCTTCTTCTGCTTTTCGTCCTTGCCGCCGGGGAGTGCGATCTCGATGAGGTCGCCGACCTTCTTTTCGACGGAACGGGGCGTGATGCCGTTGGCTTCGTTATATTCCTGCTGTACCTTGCGGCGGCGGTTGGTCTCGCCTATCGCGCGGCGCATTGAGCCCGTGACGCTGTCGGCGTACATTATGACCTTGCCGTTGACGTTACGTGCGGCACGGCCGACGGTCTGGATGAGGGAGGTTTCGGAACGCAGGAAGCCTTCCTTATCGGCATCAAGGATGGCTACAAGCGAGACCTCGGGGATGTCAAGACCTTCGCGGAGAAGGTTGATTCCGACGAGGACGTCGAAGTTTCCGAGACGGAGGTCGCGGATGATCTCGGTGCGCTCCATCGTTTCAATATTATAATGAAGATAACGCACGCGGACGCCGTTGTCGGCGAGGTAGTCGGTGAGGTCTTCAGCCATTTTGCGGGTGAGAGTTGTGACAAGGCTTCTCTCGTTCCTTGCGGCGCGCGCTTTGACCTCTCCGAGAAGGTCGTCGACCTGGTGCTCGATCGGTCTGATTTCAATTTCGGGATCGACAAGTCCCGTCGGGCGAATGAGCTGCTCGCTGATTCGCTCGGAGTGCTCGCGTTCGTAGTCGCCGGGGGTTGCGCTGACAAAGACGGCTTGATTTATCTTTTCCTCGAATTCCTCGAAATAAAGAGGGCGGTTATCGTAAGCCGAGGGCAGACGGAAGCCGAAATCGACGAGATTGCGCTTCCTTGCGGTATCGCCGCCGCTCATGCCGCGCACCTGCGGGAGAGTCACGTGAGACTCATCGACGAAAAGAAGGAAGTCTTTTGGAAAATAATCAAGCAAAGTATACGGAGTCGAACCGGGGTCTCTGCCCGCGAGGACGCGGGAATAGTTCTCGACTCCGGAACAGAAGCCGATCTCGCGGAGCATTTCGAGGTCGTATTTGGTGCGCTCGGTTATGCGCTGTGCCTCGAGGTATTTATGGTTCGATTCAAAAAATTCGGCGCGCTCCTTCATCTCGCGCTCGATCTCGGCAAGTGCCTTTTCGCGTTTGTCGTCCGACACAGCATAGTGCGTTGCGGGGTAGATCGCGGCGTAGGAAAGACGGCGGACGAGCTCGCCCGTTACAACGTTGATCTCGGAAACACGTTCGACCATATCGCCGAAGAATTCGACGCGCAGAGCCTTGTCGCTTCCCGACGCGGGAATGACCTCGACGGTATCACCGCGGACGCGATAGCTGTCACGGACGGGCGACATATCGTTTCTTGTGTAGCTGATTGCAGTCAGGCGTTTGATGAAATCGTTTCTGTCCATCTCCATATCGGGGCGGACGGCAAGAACGAGCTCGGAATACTCGGCGGGGTCACCGAGGGAGTAGATGCAGGAAACGCTGGCGACGATGATGACGTCACGGCGCTCAAAGAGAGCCGACGTCGCGCTGTGGCGGAGACGGTCGATCTCGTCGTTTACAAGCGCGTCCTTTTCGATATACATATCCTTTCCGGGGATATAAGCCTCGGGCTGATAATAATCATAATACGAAACGAAATATTCGACGGCATTTTCGGGGAAGAATTGGCGGAACTCGGTGCAAAGCTGTGCCGCGAGGGTCTTGTTGTGTGCCAGAACGAGCGTGGGGCGGTTCATTCTTGCAATGACGTTCGCCATTGTGAAGGTCTTACCCGAACCGGTAACGCCGAGCAGAGTCTGCATATGCTCGCCTCTTTCGAGTCCTTCAACTATACTGTCTATCGCCGCAGGCTGGTCGCCCGTTGGCACGAAATCGCTGTGGAGTTTGAATACTCCCTCGAGCTTTCTGCTCATTTCTTCACTTCCCTTCGGATAAAAGTCGTTAATACATATATTATATCAAAAAAGATTTTTAATGTAAATGGATTTGAGCAAAAAAGTGCCCGAAAATTTTTGTCATTTTCGGGCATATTTTATTGGTAGATGTCAACAATCGGATGGAATTTTCTTCGCTATGGATGCGTTCTTGTATGCTTTTTCCGCGGTGACATCGCGGATGATATTGATAAAATCGGGGAGCTCGACCTTTTCCGATTCATCCTGCATCTCAACCTCGGCAATGGCGCGGTCACTCAAGAAAGGATAAACATCGACCTCGACCACTCTGCCGTTATGGGGCACGCAATATCGGGTTTTATGCACCGTCATTCGCTCGTGATCGGCGAGTTTCAGAAGTTCTTTGTATTCGTCCGCAGAGATTTCGCGCTCGTTTTCGATGCATTTGAGGTCTGTGACGCGCTTTTTCTCGGTGAAAATATACTTTGTCACGCCATCCGACGTGCGTGCGCGGACGCGGGAGGTGAAGCCGTCGTCGGTTTTGAGATATGTCTGCGCGATCTCGCTTTTAGGATATTTTTCGAGAATTTTCATATCGGGGTATTCTATCAAAAATTTTCTTTCAATTTCAAAAGCCATTTTTCATTCTCCTTTATCATTTTTATTATATCACAGCTCATTGAAAATAAAGCAAATATAATAAAATCTGTTTTTTCGGCGGCTTTGCCGACCAAAAAAACACCTTTGAGGCGAGCCAAGTGAGCCCGCGCGCCGAGGGGATCTGTCAAAATCTTTGATTTTGGCAGCGGCGATAAGCGCGCGTATCGGTTGTAAAACGCAGTTTTACAATCGGTTAATTTTATTATATCACGCGCAAAGGAACGGCGTCAAGTCTTTTCGACAAAAAGGCGGTAAAAAAGCGATAGGGTGAAAACAAAAAGGCTGAGCGACGTGCCATAGCGCAGGAGAAGGTAGACCGAAAACATCCAAAGTATCACTATGCTCAAAAAGGTAGTCACGGAAAGAATTCTCGCGGATATTCGCGGACCGAGCATCGACGTCAACACGACGGAAAGCATTCTGCCGCCGTCAAAGCCCTCGGCGGGGATGAGATTGAGAAGTCCGAGCATTACCGATACCGAGACGAACCATTCTCCGCATTCACTGTAATATCCGCGGTGCTCTGAAATGATGGCTACTGTAAGTGCGGAAAGGAAATTCATTGCGGGACCTGCGGCACAAAGAAGGAATTCCTTTGGATATGAGATCAGCGATCCGCGCACACGGAGCGATGCGCCGAAAAGTCCGACGTCAAGCGATCGAAGAGGGATGCCGAGGAGCACCGCGGCTATCAGATGTCCGCACTCGTGAACGACCGCGCCGCCGAGCGATGGAAACACAACTCCCGCGGGCTGAAAGACGAGCATTATGCAAAATATGAGCGCGGGGAGGATGCCTATTCGAAGTATCCTTTCGGATCTTGCCTCATTTTTCATATTTATACTCCTTTTTTCGGCAAAAAATCTTGTCTTTAATTTGGATTTATGATAAAATATATAAGATAAACTCAAAGGAGTATGACAAATGGATCAATCAAAAATCAAATGGATATTCTTTGATATGGGTCACACTTTGCTTGATGAAGACGGCGTTCATATCGCGCGGCTTGAGGAGCTGACCGAAGAGCTCGCAGAGATGGGAAAGACCTGCCCGCCTGTTGAAGAAATGCTCGCAGAAATGATCGATTTCGGCACCGTCGGCGCGCGCAGCCCCTTCGGCGAAGTCGCAAAGAAATACGGCACGAAAAAGAAATATCCCTATAATCCCGCGTTTGAAACTCCCTTCCCCGAGACCGAGGAATGTTTGCGCAGACTTTCGGAAAAATTCAAGCTCGGCATAATCGCCAATCAGCGCGGCGGATCGGCGCACAGATTGCAGTCGCACGGGCTGATGAAGTATTTCGACATCGTTTATTCAAGCGAGGAAATGGGACGCTCCAAGCCCGCGCCAAATCTTTTCCTTTCGGCACTTGAAGCAGTCGGCTGTGCTCCCGAGGAAGCTTGCATGGTCGGCGACCGCATTGACAACGACATCCGCCCCGCAAAAAAACTCGGTATGATGACGGTCAGACTCCGTCAAGGCTTCTTCCGCAACCGTGCACCCGAAAGCGATTTCGATATTCCCGATGCCGATATTGACTCGATCGGCGATCTTCCGCGTGTATTCGGACTATAAAATCAAAAAATCACAAAAAAATCTCAAAAATATTTCAAATTCCTATTGACAATCACTTGACCGTGTGATATAATAAATCCAGAAGATAAAATATTCGGAAAGGAGTGCAATAAAATGAACCTTCAAATCAACGAAGAGCTTATCCCCGGTACGATACTTAACCGTAAAGGCATGGGGGACGTTACGGGGCTTGAATTTCTTAACAAGATCTTTTACATTTCGGACGGCGTAATGCTGACGCAGATCCGCGAGATCTCGGGCATTGACGGCTCCACCCTTCAGAACTGGACAAAGAGAGGATGGGTCGCCAACGCAAGGCTGAAACGCTACAACATCGACCAAGTGGCGCATATTCTTATTATTAATATGCTTCGCTCCTGTATGCAGCTTGACAAGATTGCTTTTCTTGTTTCCTACATCAACGGACGCGTTTACGACGAATCCGACGACATCATCCGCGACTCGCAGCTTTACGACTATATCTGCCGAATCCTCGACAAGCTGATGAACGCCGGCGAGATCTCGCCAGACAATCAGACTCTCAAGACCACGATTGAGAAGATCACCTCTGACTATGAGGAAAAGGTATCCGGCGCGCGCAGACGTCTGAACACCGCCCTTGAGATCATCATCATCGCATACTATGCATCGATCATCAAGTCGCATTCGGATGAGATGGTCGACAAACTGATGCGAAGCTGACAGACCTTGCATTTTCACACGGAAAGGAAGATAACTTATGATTAATTGGTGGAATGAACTTCTGCTTATTCAGCAGATATTTGCTCTTATCGCCCTGCCCTCGACTCTTCTTATCATTATTCAGACCATACTTATGCTTATCGGCATAGGCGGCGACAGCGGTGCGGATGCAGACGTTGACATCGATGACGGCATTGAAGTTCCCGACGACGGTCTTGCAATTTTCAGCGTAAGAGGCGTGACCTCCATGCTCTGTATCACCGGTTGGGTCGCAGTTGCACTTCTCGAGACCTCTCTTCCCCAGGGTGTTTCGATCGCCATCGCAATTGCTTGCGGCGTTGCAACGCTCATCGGTATGGCTTACCTTATGCGTGCGGTCTACAGATTGCAGTCGAGCGGTAACATCGACATTGAAAACTGTGTCGGTAAGATCGGCGAGGTCTATATTCCTATTCCCTCAACCGGCAACGGTTCGGGAAAGATAAATCTCACCGTTCAGGAAAAATTCAGCGAATTCACCGCTATCACGACCTCGGGAGAACAGCTCAAGACGGGCGCGTTCGTAAGAGTTGTGGCAGTCAGCGAATCCGGAGTGCTCGTTGTCGAGCCTATCGACAAAAAGAATTAAAACACTTTATAATTATTACAAAAGGTTCTCTTATGGATTACAATCGCAACAAAAAGTATTTCGGACAAAATCTCAGCACCACACCTGTCGTTATTTCGGCTGCCTGCATCGCCATCGGTTTCTTTATGATCGTATTTCTCGCAAACACACGCGGAATGCCCTCCTATCTCATGACCTCGGGAGGACTTACCATTCTTGCAGTCGGCGTTGCCATCTTCGTTGTACGTTCCGCAAAGAAGATTCCCGACGGTGAGATCAGCGAACAGGCAAAAAAGCTTTACGCAACTTTTCAGGAAGATTTCAACAACACATTCATCCCGCAGGATATTCGCACCATCCGCTACGAGATGGCAAATCACATCGCACGCCCCAAGCTCGAGCCCGTAACTTTTGCTACTTATTGCTTCGAGGGCGAAGAAGTCCTTGCCAAAAAGGGTAACGACGGAAAATGCCGTTCTTCGATCTATTCGATGTCGGGATTCATTCTCAAGCCCGATTCGATCTGCGTTGCAGAGCGCGAGATCTCCTTCATTTCGGACAACGATCCCATTCCCGGCGACTTCAGAGAAATCAAGTATCTCGATCTCGGCTCGGCTTCTCTCGAAAAAGTACCCGAAAAGAAGGGCTACGAGGGATTTGCAAAATACCGTCACCTCACACTCAAAGATAACGACGGAGTGATCGTTATCGACTTCCCCATCATCGCAGATGCCGCCGCTGACGATTACGTCAAGGACATCAACCTCCGCATCACACGCGCAAAGGAAAAAGCGGCTGAATAAAGCCATACTTATCACGCATAATATTAAATAATAAAGAAATAGAAAGGAAAAACATCATGTTCGGTTTCAACACACTTCTCTCCTCCGCCTCCGGCGGCATCTCGGAAGCAGTTCCGATGATCGTTATTGCAGTTGTTGCAATACTCTTCGCATTCGTCGTTCTCATAGCTTCGCGCTATAAGAAATGTCCCTCCGACAAGATCATGGTCATCTACGGTCAGGTAGGCACAAACAAGGACGGCACACAGCGCTCCGCGAAATGCATCCACGGTGGTGCAGCTTTCGTATGGCCGGTATTCCAGTCTTACGAATATCTCGATCTGACTCCCATGTCGATCCCCGTTGACCTTACAAACGCCCTCTCGCACCAGAACATCCGTGTTGACGTTCCCTCGAGATTTACCGTTGGTATCTCCACCGACGTCGGCGTAATGCAGAACGCGGCTGAGCGTCTTCTCGGTCTCAAGCTCGTTGAGATCCAGGAGCTTGCAAAGGATATCATCTTCGGTCAGCTCCGTCTCGTTATCGCGACGATGGACATCGAGGAGATCAATACCGACCGTGACAAGTTCCTTGAGGCGGTTTCCGGAAACGTTGAAACCGAGCTTAAGAAGATCGGTCTTCGTCTCATCAACGTTAACGTAACCGATATCAGCGACGAAAGCGGATACATTGCCGCTCTCGGTAAAGAAGCAGCCGCAAAGGCTATCAACGACGCGAAGATCTCTGTTGCACAGGCTGACAGAAACGGTGCGATCGGTTCCGCTACCGCTGAAAAGGATCAGCGTATCAGCGTTTCCCGTTCGAACTCCGAGGCTATCGCGGGTGAAAACGAAGCAAAAGTCAAGATCGCGGACTCCGAGGCTACCCGTCGTGAGCACGAGGCAGAAGCAAACAAGCGTGCAGTTGCAGCAGAAAACATTCAGGCAGCACGTGCGCTCGAGGAATCCTACGTAGCACAGCAGAAGGCAGAGGAAGCTCGTGCGCTCCTCGAAAAGGCAAAGCTCGAGGCTGACGTCCTCGTCAAGGCTGAGATCGCAAAGCGCGAGCTCGAGCTCCAGGCTGAGGCAGAAGCTGAGCAGATGCGCCGCCGCGCACGCGGTGAAGCAGACTCCATCCGCATGAAGATGGAAGCAGAGGCTGCCGGTGCACGCGAGATCCTCATCAAGCAGGCAGAAGGTCTTACCTCCATCGTTGCCGCTGCCGGCGGAGACGCAAACGCTGCTATCAGACTTATGGTTACCGATAAGCTCGAGGAGCTCACCAAGATCCAGGTCGGCGCAATCTCGAACCTCAAGATCGACAAGGTCACCGTTTGGGACAACGGCCAGGGCGGCGCGGACGGCAAGTCCTCCACCGCAGGCTTCGTTTCCGGACTTTACAAGTCCGTTCCTCCCCTCACCGAGCTTTTCGACATGGCAGGTATGCAGCTTCCCGAGTACCTCGGAAAGCCGAAGACTGAGACTGCAGAAACTGTCGAAGCAGAGTAAATTCAATAAAGAAAAGCTGTCTCTTCGGAGGCAGCTTTTTGAATACAGAATTATGAATGATGAATGCAGAATGTAATTAATACTTAAACTTGCAAGCAATCATAGATTGTTCTATTGTATTTTGGATGAATTCTTCTTTTTCTTTGTCTGATGCAAATCTGAGATCAGCCAGAACCTCATATTCCTTTTTTGTGTTAATTTTGTTTTCTTCCGAAATCGGCCACGAATCAATGTCTTTATACATCAAAGGAATATCAGCCAACATATCATCGTATCGTGACAAAACAAAATTTGTGTATATTCTTAATTTATAAAAATACATTCTGGGAAGATTGCCAAAAAACGTTTTGACAAACTTATATCCTTTATTAAGAAAAAGCATCAACCCTTCGGGAGTGGAAATGATGTCGTACAGCGGAAAATAGTATTTTTCACAGCATTCCATAACCCGCTCAACGAATTCTTCCAACTGTGAAGGCTCGTCCCAATCAAAACTGAAGTTTTTTACCGGAAAAGGTTCAAAATCATCAAACCGTCCTCCGTATGTAATATGCGGTATCGAGGTTGGAATATACAAAGGCAGGATATAGCTTAAAAAATACAGTCCTCCCGGGCGATCCAGTCCGAAGCACAGTATTATGTTATTCTGAATTTTATAAAACTTATTACTCTTTCGCTTAAATCCATGCGCCTTGAAAAACGGAGCTAATCTATTTCCAACATCACGTGTGTTTTTCATCAGGATTCTCCTTTTCCAAAAGGTTATTTTTAGTATAGCACATTTGTTTTTTATTGTCAATACCATCCCGACGAAGTATAAAAAAATTATTCTTTTTGCATTTTGCATTTTACATTTTGCATTTACAATTATTTTCCTCCACAAGTGTCAAAAAGCAATAATTTTCGCCCATATTTGAAAGATATTTGAAAAAACTATTGCATTTTATCGGATTTTTTGATACAATATACTTGGAAACTGCGGTACGTAGGTACACTCGGCTTTTTTTGCCCGTCCATGATCGCCATTTCGGCGGTTTTTGGACGGATTTTGCGCTTTTTTCCGATGTGTGACATAGACCCGTTCCGGAATTTTTTATATAAAGGAATTTTGCGGAATGAACAACGAAAAGCTTATAGAGCTGCGCGGCGTATCCAAGTCTTATGACGGCGAGACCGTTCTTTGCTCTATCGATCTCGACATTCATGAGCACGAGTTCATCACTCTGCTCGGCCCCTCGGGTTGCGGCAAGACCACGACCCTTCGTATCATCGGCGGCTTCGTCACTCCCGACGAGGGAAAGGTTTACTTTGACGGTAAGCTCATCAACGAGATCCCGCCCCACAAGCGTCCCGTCAACACGGTCTTTCAGCGGTACGCTCTCTTTCCCCATCTGAACGTATTTGAAAATATCGCATTCGGCTTGCGAATTAAAAAAGTACCCGAGGACCAGATCCGCGAGCAGGTCAAGGAAATGCTTGCAATGGTCAACCTCAGAGGCTTTGAGCGCCGCCGCGTTGACAGCCTTTCGGGCGGTCAGCAGCAGCGAGTTGCCATTGCGCGAGCCCTTATAAATAAGCCGAAGATCCTTCTTCTTGACGAGCCTCTCGGCGCGCTTGACCTCAAGCTCCGCAAGGATATGCAGGTCGAGCTCAAGCGTATGCAAAGACAGACGGGCATCACCTTCATCTTCGTCACCCACGACCAGGAGGAAGCCCTCTCGATGTCCGATACCATCGTCGTTATGGCGGACGGTAAGATCCAGCAGATCGGCACCCCCGAAAAGATCTACAACGAGCCCGAAAACGCTTTTGTTGCCGACTTTATCGGCGAATCGAACATCCTTGACGGCGTTATGCTCGAGGACTTCAAGGTTCGTTTCTCGGGTCACACGTTTGAATGTGTTGACAAGGATTTTGCACCCAAGGAAAAGGTCGATATCGTTGTCCGTCCCGAGGACGTTGACGTTGTCGCGGTGGACAAGGGTATGCTGACGGGCACCGTTTCCTCCGTCACCTTCAAGGGCGATTACTACGAGATCATCGTTGACGTCGGCGGCTTCAAGTGGATGCTTGAAACGTCCGACTACGTTGCCCCCGAGGCAACCATCGGTCTTCATATCGAGCCCGAGGCCATTCACGTTATGAAGAAATCCGAATATTCGGGCAAATTCGGAGACTATTCCTCTTTCAGCGATGAGCTTGAACACCTCGCTGACCCCGAGGAGGAAGAGGAATGAAAAAAAGCTCTCTCTTTCAGAGACTTGCCGCCGCGCCTCACATCGTCTGGGCTGTAATGTTCATCGTTTTTCCGATGATCTTCGTCCTTTTCTTTGCTTTCACCGACGCTGACGGCAATTTCTCCTTCTCAAACATAACCTCGCTTTCGCAGTACGGACACGTTTTCGTGCTCTCGATCGCCTTTGCGCTTATTGCGACCGTGGTGTGCCTTATCATCGGCTACCCACTTGCATACTTTATGTCCAAGCAGTCGCCGCGTGCGCAGAAAGTGCTGATGGTTCTCGTTATGCTCCCCATGTGGTGCAACCTGCTCATCAGGACCTATGCCCTTATGGCTCTGCTTGACAACGGCGGACTTCTCAATTCACTTCTTGTTTCTCTCGGACTTGAAAAGCTTTCGATAGTCGGAACGAATTTCGGCGTTATCCTCGGTATGATCTATGACTTTCTGCCCTATATGGTACTGCCGATCTTCACGGCTATGACGAAGCTTGATCCCAAGTTCATCGAGGCTTCACAGGACCTTGGATGCACCTCGTGGCAGACTATGACGCGAGTCATTATGCCCCTGACCGCATCGGGCGTTATTTCGGGCGTTACGATGGTATTCGTACCTTCAATCAGCACCTTCTACATCTCACAGAAGCTCGGCGCGGGCAAGATCGACCTTGTCGGCGACACCATCGAGCGTCTTTTCCAGAATCCTTCGACCTACAACGTCGGCGCGGCAATTTCGCTCGTTATGATGGTTCTTATCATCATTTCCGTAGGCATTATGAACCGCTTCTCCGATGACAAGCAGCCCGGCGATGCCAAGACCGGCAAGGGAGGAGGTATAATGCCTTGAAATTTCTCCAGAGATCCTATATTTTCTTAGTATTTTTGCTTCTCTACATCCCGATAATCGTGCTTATCGCCTTTTCCTTTAACGAGGCGGGAAGCCTTGCGGAATATTCGGGATTCTCACTCGTCTGGTACGAGGAGTTGTTTGCCGACGAGGAGGCGTTGACCTCTCTCCGCAACTCGCTCATGCTTGCGGTATCCTCTTCTCTCATTGCGACCGTTATCGGCACGTTTGCTGCGCTCGGACTTCACAGAATGAGAGCAAAATGGATAAAAAGCGCGGTCAACACCGTCACCAATATCCCGATGATGAACCCGGATATCGTCACCGGTGTTTCGATGATGCTTCTCTTCGTTGCAGTTGCGGGTATTCTCAGAGCGAATGACTTTTTCGGCTTCGGCACGATGCTTATCGCACACGTGACCTTCAACCTGCCCTACGTTATTCTTTCGGTAATGCCGAGATTCAAAGCGCTTGACGTTTCCCTTTCGGAGGCAGCGCAGGACCTTGGTTGCACTCCCTCGCAGGCTTTCTTCAAGGTCGAGCTCCCCGAGATCGTTCCCGGAATCGTTTCGGGACTTATGCTCGGATTTACGATGTCGCTTGACGATTTCGTCATCAGCCATTTTGTAAGCTCGCCCGATTTTCAGACGCTTCCGCTCTACGTTTACAACCAGACGGCACACAACGTTAAATTCAGTATGTACGCGCTTTCGGCTCTCATAGTCGTTACCATTCTTATCATCCTGCTCGTCGTCAATTTTGCGGGCTCGGTCGGAAAGAAAGGAGGCGCAAAATGAGAAAAGTACGTTTTTCCGCACTTATTGCGGCTGCGCTCATCCTTCTTCCTCTTCTCTTCTCGGCTTGCTCCGAGGGCGGCGTTTCGGGAACAAAGACGCTCTACGTTTACAACTGGGGCGAATACATCTCGGACGGCTCGGAGGGTTGCCTTGATTCTAACGCAGCCTTTGAGGAATGGTATTTTGAAACCTATGGCGAGCGCGTGAAAGTCAATTACTCGACCTTCTCAAGCAATGAAAGCCTTTATGCAAAGCTCAGCTCGGGCTCGGTCAGCTACGACGTTGTCGTGCCTTCCGATTATATGATCGAGCGTCTTATCGCGGAAGACCTTCTTGCACCGCTGAACTACGAGAATATTCCAGAAATCAGTAATATTCTCCCCGAATTCTGGGGAGAGGCAAGCGAGCATTCTGCTCACGACCCCGGCAACGTCTACTCGGTCCCCTATCTTTACGGTATGATCGGCATCATCTACAACACCGCAATGGTCGATGAAGATGACCCGAGCCTTGGAAGCTGGAAGCTGATGTGGGACGAAAAGCACGCGGGCAACATTCTTCAGTTCAACAACTCGCGCGACGCTTTCGGCAGCGCGCAGTACTTCCTCGGTCTTGACGTAAACTCGGACAGCGAAGCCGATTGGCGACGCGCTCTTGAAAAGCTCAAGGAACAAAAGCCGATCCTTCAGGGCTACGTTATGGACGAAATCTACAACAAGATGGAAAACGGCTCTGCGGGGATCGCCGCTTACTACGCGGGCGACTACCTTGCTATGTACGAAAACAATTCCGATCTCGAATTCTTCTACCCCGAGGAAGGCACGAACCTCTACGTTGACGCGATGTGCATTCCCAAGTCGAGCAAGAACAAGGAGCTCGCCGAGCGTTACATCAACTTTATGCTCACCGAGGAACCCGCAATCGCCAACGCGGAATACACCTATTATGCTTCCCCGAACAGACTCGTCGTTGAAAGCGAGGAATACATCGAATACATGGGCGAGATCAAGGAAGACGCTTATGAAAAGATGTATGACACCGACGCGGTAATGACCTCGACCTACAAAAACCTCAGCGGTGAAAAGCTCGTTCTGATCAATCAGCTTTGGGAGGAGCTTAAATCCGACATAGAGATCAGCGCCGGCATCTACGCCATCTGCGGTGTGATAATTGCCGTTCTCGTTTCGCTCTTTGCTTATTTCGGTATAAGGAATAAGATAAGGAATAGTTATTAAGATAAATCCCCGATTCATTTCGGGGATTTATTATATAAAAAATCAAAAAGGTATTGCATATTTTCTTTGATTGTGATATAATTATATAGTACGCCTGCATAGTTAAATGGATATAATAGCCCCCTCCTAAGGGGTAGTTATGGGTTCGATTCCCGTTGCGGGTGCCAAAAAGACCGAGTCTCGCGACTCGGTCTTTTTGGCACC
>JAFQGP010000078.1 GCA_017415485.1 Clostridia bacterium | reverse complement strand
GATCTTGCAGATACATTCCATTGAACCGGAATATAAACTGTATTTGAGGAGATACCCGTATATTCCCGCGTGGGACCTGAATCTTTATGCTATCAAGAAATAAAATTATCGTCCGCCCGAAATATGGGCGGACGAGTTTTATTTGTGAAGATCGATAAAAACGAGCTCTTTGGAATTGAACAGTCTCGGTATCGGTGGCGCGTTGTTTGCAAGGCCGCGGCTGACGATCATTCTGCCGTCGTGAATTCCCGAAGTATATTTCGGCAGCAATCCCTGTCCCGGCGCAAACAATCCCCTTCCGAAGAACCGCAATTGACCACCGTGAGCGTGTCCCGAGAGAATAAGATCGATATCAAGATCTTTGATATACTCAGGATAGTATTCGGGGTGATGGTTGAGCAAAACTTTGTAGCCCGCGAGAGAGGCAAATTCTTTCAACCAAGGCATATTGGGCTCGGGAGTTTTTCTCCAATGATTCTCCTTAAGACCTTCGCTGTTCGCAATATATCCAGAAGTAAGACCGCCTATGAAAATACCTTCAAATTCATCATAAGCATCCTCAAGAAGCTTGACGCCGATCTCGTTGCATTTATTTCTTACAAGAGAAACCGCACCGCCTTCATGGTTGCCGAGCGACATATAAGTCGTGGCGATCGAAACGAATTCGGAAAGCATATCAAATGAGCGTTCTACATGGTCATCATGTGAATATATAATATCTCCTGTCATAAAGATAACATCGACATTATTCGCTCTTATTTCTTTCACAATCTTTTCGTAAGGCTTATCGTGAGTATCGGCAACGAATGCCGAACGGATAGGTCTATTTACGGGAGCTTTGAAATCATAACGTGTAATCTGCATTTATCTGACCAAACTTTCGATGTACTCTATTGCTTCGGGTGCAAGAACCCCGTCAAGAGGCGTTCCGGATTCTATAAGATCTCTTGCATAAGTCGAGCTTATATCAGACATTTCTCCGTATGAAGGCAAATATATGGTTTCAGTCACGGGATTGCGGTTGTGATTAAAGACCGCCATATCCTGCTCGTATTCAAAATCCTCGGTATTCCTGACGCCCTTGACTATGGCAACTGCTTTCAACGCAGATGCCAGATCAGCAAGGTAGCCATCGGCTGTTATTACTGTAACCTGAGGGAATTCGACGAGTGTGAGCTCGGCGATCTTTTTGCGCTCTGCGAAGCTGAATCTGCCTTTCTTATCGGGATTGACCATGATCGCAACTATAATGCGGTCAAAGAGCTTGAGTGCTCTTTCGACAACGTCCTTATGACCGAGTGTCATCGGGTCGAAACTTCCGGGGATTATTGCTGTTCTCATAAGCATTCCTCCTTGGGCGATATGATCGTTACGCAAGCCGCGCCGTATCTTGTTTGCTTTTTAATGTTGAACTTGTCACCAAGGGCATCGTCATTTCCGAAAACATCGTAAGCCTCCGCAGTTTCGCAGACTATGATCGAGGTCGGCTTCAGTCTATTATTAGCTACTAATGAAGACAATACGCTCGGAATCGTTTTCAAGGCATATGGCGGGTCAAGGAAAACGATGTCAAAACGTTCGTCGCCGAGTCTGCCGAGCAGAGTTTGGGCGTCCGAGGAATAAATCTTGCATTTATCGGACAAGCGTGTCTTTTCGGCATTTTTCTTGATAATGTTGATCGCATCCTTTGACTTATCACATAAAATCGCAGAAACGGCACCTCTTGAAAGAGCCTCGAGCGCGAGCTGACCGGAGCCTGCAAAGAGATCAAGTATCTTTCTGCCTTCGATATCAAACTGAATCATAGAAAACACCGCTTCTTTGGTTCGCTCGGCTGTGGGTCTTGTTGCTTCGCCCGGCAGAGTCAGCAAGCTGACGCCCCTTGCGCTTCCGGTTATGATTCTCATTCTTCTTCCTCCGTGTTTTTACCGAAATATGCGACTATACGCAGTACGTCGGTTGCGTTAATACCCTTGACAGACTTGAGTGCCTCGGGGGATGCGTTTTTGACGCCGTTATAGCCTCCGAAGGCTGCCAAAAGAGCTTTGGCTTTTGCAGGACCTATGCCGTCGATCTTTGTAAGAGAGGACGTTTTTACCGTCTTGCGCTTTGCCTGTGTCATTCGTCCGATAGAGTATCTGTGAACTTCTTCCTGAATCTTATATACGAAAACAAAGACCTCGCGGATTCTTGCGATATTTATTTCGCAGTATTCTTCACCGTCAAAAACAACAAGCGCGCGGGTTTTGTGAAATTCATCCTTGACCATACCCGCTACGGGAATATTGATGCCCATTTCTCCCATAACCTCAAGTGCCACGGAAAGGTGATTTGCTCCGCCGTCGAGAAGTATGAGATCGGGTGTTGACGAAAACGAAGTGTTCTGCGCCAGTCCTTCCTGATCGGGCAAAAGGTATTTGAGTCTTCTTGTGAGAGTTTCACGCAGCGAACCATAGTCATCCTGCCCGTCAGTCGTTGTGATCTTAAAGGATCGGTACTCGCTTTTTGCAAATTTACCGCCCTCTGTAACTATCATACCTGCGGTGATATTCTCACTTCCGATGTTTGAAATATCATAAGCCTCGATCCTGTAAGGAACGACTTCAAGCGACAAAAGAGAAGCAAGACTAACTGCCGCTTCGTCGCTTTTCTCATTATCGCGCAAATATTTCATAGCGCTCTGCTTTGCGTTTTCAACCGCGAGCTCGCAGAGCTTTTTGTTGTCACCTATAACGGGCTTTGAAACGTCAACTTTACGCTTATGCAATGCCGACATTGACTCTGCAAGTGCCGCCATTTCGGTTGCGGGGCAAGCAAAGCCGATCAGGAGTTTGTCGGGGATATCCTCGGACATTCTGTAATGCTCAAAAAGCAGTGATATGATCGCCGAGCTGTCCGCGATAACATCACCTGCGAAGGGGAAATCAAGCTTATCGTTCAGAGCACCGTCACGTATGCGGAGTATGCACAGCATTGAAACTGCGTCATTCTCATAAAGCCCGATAACGTCACGGTCTGTGCCGGGAGAGGCGACTGCCTTTTGCTTTTGAGAGAGCTTGCCGAGGGATTCTATTGCATCACGGCATCGCGCGGCAGCTTCATACTGCTCTTCTTCGGCAAATCTGAACATATCATCTTCAAGCTGTTTTCTGACCTTTGCAGTGTTTCCGCGAAGGACTTCTGCAACCGAATTGACTCTTTGCGCGTAATCTTCGCGCGAAACTTTGCCGGTACAAATTCCGGGGCAATGTCCCATCTGATAATTGATGCAGGGTCTTCCCTTTCCGAAATCTGCAGGAAACTTTCTTTTGCAAGAGTACAGCCCGAAGGTCTTATTCATAAAGGATATGACAGAAAAAACGCTCTGTGTACCGGAATAGGGTCCAAAATACTTACCGCCGTCGTCAAGGCGTTTTCTTGTCATAATAAGTCTGGGATATTCCTCGGCGGTCAACTTTATGAAGGGATACGATTTTGCATCCTTAAGTCTGATATTATATCTCGGCGTATGCTGTTTGATAAGTGTATTTTCGAGGGTGAGCGCCTCGATCTCGGTATCGCAATGAATACACTCGAATCTTCTGACAGAGGCGACCATACGGGCGGTCTTGGCATTCTTTTCGTTATTACCGAAATACTGCGAAACTCGGTTTTTGAGATTCCTTGACTTGCCGACATAAATTATCTTGTCGGATGCGTCACGCATAATGTATACACCCGGTCTTTCGGGCAGTTGCATTGCCTCTGCGTGCAGCTTTTGCATACGCGAAGAATTGCTGTTTGTATCTGTTTTCATTATTTCACCTAAACAAACGGGCGGAAGCATACTACTCCCACCCTCTTGTTTATCCTATTCAGTCGTTAAAACCGGATTCAATAAGTTCAACGAGCCCGTTGATGGCTTCATTCTCATCTTCGCCGTCTGCGGCAAGGGTAATTGTCATTCCCTTTGCAATACCGATAGAAAGAACGCCAAGTAAGCTCTTTGCACTGACTCTGCGGTCGTCCTTAACGACCCAAACGCTGCTTCGATAAGTATTTGCCTTCTGGATAAAGAAGGTTGCGGGTCTTGCGTGAAGACCGGTGCTGTTTGTGATCGTAACTTCTCTCTGAATCATCTGAGACTCCTTATTCTGCAAATAATACGAACAAAATGATACATTATAATTATATCAATTATCCGAGCCGATTTCAATAGAATAAATTAATAAAATTTCGAGCGATGAAAGGCTGTTTGTTGTTATTTTAACCAACAACAAGCATTAATTAGAGGCATTCTTTTCCACAGCAACTATCTCGACATCAAGATCTACCGTTTCTGTATGGATCTTGATGACCGTACCGACAGCTACGTGTACCCCGCCTTTAGTCATAATCATGCCGTCATTTACGATAAGCTCGCATTCGATGTCGGTAACTATATCAACCAAAGTATTATCGGGATAATAAGCGGCAATGATGTCGCCGGAGGAGGTCGTGGAATAGCTGAGCATCGGAGTTACAGTTGGTGCGTGCACAAATGTTCCGATCAGCTTTCCGTCCTCGAGATAGACCTTTGCGTTAGAGTCAAGCATATTTACCGTTGTATACTGCAAGCCGGTTGCTTTCACCGTAACTGTATAAGTTTCAGTATCATAAACGAACAGGTGCTTGTCCGCGGAGTATCTGAATACAAGAGCAAGGACCAGAGCTATAACAGCGATAAGAATGACTGCATCAAGCAAGCCGAATCTGATCTTGGAATTCTTCTCTGCCATTATGAAGCACCTCCCTCTCGAACATTTTCTTCACTGAGCGAGATACATATTCCCTTTGATTCAAACTTTGGAAGCAAAAGGTGGTATTCCGCTTCTACGGCGATCCTCTTTCCGTCAACGCGGTATCCGTCGGCGCTTTTTTCCGACGTTGCAGATACCGTTATTATCAGGTCGACCAGATCGGGGTGGGTCATACTCACTATGCCGCCGCTTCCGAATTCGTTTTCTCTGTATTCGTAAATACTGTGAGGCTCTATCTCGACTTCGGACGCAACCGTTCCGAGAATATAACCGTCGCCGTCCGAAAGAACATCGCCTGTGTTGATTGCAGATGCATATTCGGAAGGGACTCCCGAAACTTTGATGGTATAAATGATATTGGTTTCCTTCGTTCCTATGCCGAGAAGCTCAAGAGGCGAGTAAACGAAATACAAGAGCGCAAGAACGCTTACTATACATATGATAATAATAGCATCGATAAAATTGAATCTGTTTGCGCGCGGAGATCTTTCGCGCTTTGTTTTGGGCTTTTTGACTTTTGGCGTTTTAATTATTTCATTATTAATTTGCTCATTCATTTTGTGCGTCCTCTCTTTCTCCTTCGTATCTATCCTTTGCTTTGGGGATCTTTACCGTAAGCCAATATGAATTCTCATCGCATTCCGAAACAATGTCTTCGCAATTATCATTTTCATAAAGATTGGTTGCGGCGCAGGCAAGACCGAGCAATGCCCAGAACAAAAAGAATACTCTGAAATTATACCATGTATAATCAAAGAAACCTGCGGCAAGCAAAGCTATCGCACCCGAAAGTGCCGCACGGGACGTCAGCGAAATTTCTTTACCCGACGCGGAAACAGGTGCTGAAAAGCACTTTCTGAAAATGACGAACAGCAGAATTAAAAACATCAGAAGACCGACAAGACCGAGTTGGATCACTATCTGCATATACAGATTGTGAGAATGCGCAACAGACTGCGTTCCGGCGGCGGCATAATTAATATACGCTGTCCTGAACGCCTCTTCGCCGAGTCCGACACCGCCGAATAGCAGCTCCGGGAGCATATTCCACGATGAGTTCCAGACAGCCATTCTGTAGCTGTTGGCAGAATCGGCGAGTGTTGCAAAGTTTGCAAGTCTTGCACCTATGCTGTTCGGAAATGCAACGTATGCCAGTACAGCTGCGCCTGCGGAAGGGATCAGCCAAAGAATTCCTCTTGGCGATGCCATAACGGCAAAAGCGATTCCGCCGCAAAGCAACGAAAGCCAAGCAGAGCGCGAATAGGTAAACGCGACGCAAACTATGACAAAGCTTGCGGCTATGCCTCCAAGGATCTTTACCTTGGGTGATTTATGATAAAATACAAGCAGGAGCATAGGGAAAGAAACCGAAAGATATAGTCCGAGTATATTGGGATTATTAAATACAGAAACTGCTCTTGAGGTAATTCCATCGAACAAAGCTTCATCTATCCAACCCGATGGAGCCATTCCAAGAGAATACTGAACTATTCCGATAAATGCAACAACTCCAGCAGGAATGATGAAAGCAAAAACACAGGTCTTGATCCATCTTTTGTATTTCATCAGATTGACCGTCATCGGGAAAATGAGCATAAGCGCGACAGAAAGAAGCGCGTTCTCAAAAGTATTCGCTTCTCCAGGTGCGAAACCGCCCAAAAGCATTGCAAGAGCGAAGCCCAAAAAAGCAAATTCGGTGATTCCGAATTTGAATACTCTCTTGCCTCTGACGACCTTGATAAAGTAAGCAAATGCTGTCAGAAGCACGATGGCGGCAAGCGTTATCGAAGGAGCGGAGATCACACCGAGCAGGGGCGCGATCGCAAAAGATATAACAACTCCGCCTTCGGGATAAGTCATAACGAGTGCAACAACAATTATGGCAAATACGGAAATAACCATATAAGTCGGGGGGATCACATAGGTAAGCAAGCCAAAAATTATACCGAGTATAACGGCTCCGCTTTGACCGATATACAGAGCCTCAACTCTTTTGAGGGATTCGGCAGGAACACCGAACACTCGAGTAAGAAGACCGTTGACCAAGGGACTTTCCGTGCAAAGAGTAATTATCGATTTATCTGCCAGCATCAAGGGGATCGATGCCAGAAAGACTACGGCTCCGCAGATAATATTTGTCCACGATGCAGTCGAGTCGAGCAGGACGAACATCTTTACAAAAGAGATCAGAAGAACGTAAGCACTCCAGGTTATCGTAAACGCTCCTATAGCTCTTCCGGGCAGACAAAGCAGATTTCTCACAAGAGAAGAAAGCGTCGTCAGAACGACCGATCTTTCGAATTGGCTTGAAAGCCATTTACGAACGCCGCCCCAAAATCTTCTGGAGGATCTGCGTACTTTTCTGTAGATAGTCACGGCGGCGGAAGAATCGAATCTTTCGCGCGCCTCATTATGCGAGGTAAAAAGCTTGTATAAACAGCCCGAGGAAAAATAAGACGCCACAGCATCACACAACGCGAACAGCAAGCCGAGCAAAATGCCGACTTTTCCGTTTTTTCTGTCTTTCTTCACTTTTACACCTCCGTTTCAA
Organism: Clostridia bacterium; assembly: GCA_017415485.1. Lineage (GTDB taxonomy): Bacteria > Bacillota > Clostridia > Oscillospirales > CAG-272 > CAG-390. The sequence continues at coordinate 7,512 of JAFQGP010000078.1, read as the reverse complement.
ATCAATACTAATTACTTCTTTTCCAAAAGATCAGGGCGCTTTTCAGACGTCAGCTTCAATGACTGCTCGTGACGCCATTTATCAATATTCGCGTGATGTCCCGAGATCAGAACGTCGGGGACCTTCACGCCGTGCCATTCATAAGGTCTTGTATACTGCGGATACTCAAGCAGACCCGAAGCGATACTTTCGTTTTCATAGCAATCGGGTGCCGCAAGGACTCCGTCAATCAGTCTTGAAACGCAATCTACAAGAATGCAAGCCGGTAACTCACCGCCTGTCAGGACATAATCGCCGATCGAGATCTCTTCGTCAACTATCTCATCGAGAACGCGCTGGTCGATGCCTTCGTAGTGACCGCAAAGAATGACTAATCTTTCATAATTCTCTTTGAGCTCGCGGGCGTGATCCTGGGTAAGTACTTGTCCCTTAGGAGACATATAGATGACTCTCGTTTTCATATCGGGCGCCATTTCGCGTACCGCGGAATAGCAATTATACACGGGTGGCGCAGCCATAAGCATACCCATTCCGCCGCCGTAGGGTGTATCGTCTACCCTTCTGTTCTTATCTTCGCTCCAATCGCGGATATTATGTGCATGGACGCTGAGCAAGCCCGCTTTCTGCGCTCTGCCGATAATACTTTCCGAAAGGACTCCCGATACAAGGTCGGGAAAAAGCGTCATAATGTCAAAGCGCATCAGTTGAACATCCCTTCGATAGGTCTGACAAAGATTCCGCGCTCGGTATCTATCTCGATAATGAATTCGGGCACCGCGGGGATCATTCTTTCTCCGTCGGGAGTTTTGACGGTGTAAATGTCGGAAGCTCCCGTGTTGAACACATCGGACACCTTACCGTATTCAACTCCGCTGTCAACGTCAATTACGGGAAGGCCCACAAGGTCGATGATGAAATAATCGCCTTCATCAAGAGGAATGTCGTCTCTGTCTGCATAGATTACGGTCTCTTTGAGAGCAGCCGCGCTGTCAATATCGGTTATGCCTTCAACATACGCCATTACGTGACGCTTCATAACGGTCGAAGAGATCACCTTTCGCTTATCAAAGGAATCGCCTTTTTTGAAATAGATCTCGGTAAGTTCCGCAAGTGTTTCGGGGCTATCGCACCAGGATTCGATCTTGATACCGCCCTTTACGCCGTGCGTGTTGATGATCTTACCGCATTCGAGATATTTATTTTCGTTTCCGCCGTTCATTTTTACGGATCACTCCTTAAACTATTTTGTGATTATATACGCATACATATTAAGTATATCACAATAATGCGTTTTTTTCAAGTTTTTTTAAGCTTTTTTTGCCATTTGAGATAAAATTTCACGATTTGGTATTGAAGAATTCGGTTTTTTGGTGTATAATCTTCTTAAATAACAATTTCGGAGGTAAAAATGTTTACATTTCTCGACAGCACCGGCGCAGGAATGGGCGCTACCGGCACTTGGGGCACTATCATAATGATCGTGATCATGTTTGCTGTTTTCTATTTCTTTGCTATTCGCCCCCAAAAGAAGCAGGAGAAAGAAAGCCAGCAGATGAGAGACTCTCTTTCCATCGGTGATGAGATCGTCACTATCGGCGGTATCGTTGGTATCATCACCAACATCACAGAGGAGACCATCACCATCATCTCTTCCCGCGACCGCACACGAATCCAGCTTCTCAAGACCGCGGTTTCCAGAGTTCAGGTAGCAGCTAACGCACCCGAGAGCGAAGAGGACAAAAAGTAATTCTGTTTAAGAATAGCTTGCCTACCCTTTGAATATGATTTAATATCATATTTTCGGAGGTACAGATATGGCTTCTTCGATAAGCAAGCGTAATTCTAAAACCCGGCATACCGTTATTGAAACTGCCCCGAAAGCCACATTATTGATGCTACTTACGGGGCTTTTCATTTTATTTGTCGGAGCATTCTTCATTCAAAAACTCGATTCGCCGGTTGCTCTTTCAGAGCCCTTGGCATTGACCGCTCTCTACCTTGGAACTGCGGTCGGCGGCGCATTTTGCGCTTCAAGGATGGAGGGAAGGCTCTCGCTTTCTACCGCTCTCGCGGCTTCGGCGATCCTTTGCGTTTTACTTATACTCGCAAAAGCCTTTGTTGCGGAGCCGAAGGATCCAAACGGAACTTTGATCTCGTTTATCACGCATCTTCTCGTTCCTATCTCGGCAGTTTTGGGTGCTTTGATATGCAACCGACTTATGATAAATAAGGAAATCAAAAACAGAAAGAATCATTATCGGAGTAAAAAATGACATACACTTTTTATTGTCCTTCGGAAGGCAGACACATCATTTATGACACGGAAAGCGGTGCCGTGATCCGTTCGACCGAGATCGAGGCATATATTTGCGACGCCCTTGACCCTTGCGGTGAAGATATTGCTCCTCTCCCTGCGAAATGCCCTTCGGATATCAGATACGAGCTTGCTCGCTTTGCCTCGACAGAGGTTTCCGAAGCTTACGAAAAAGTCAAGGCCTACTGCGAGGCAGGATTGATATACCGCGATACAGGAAAGATAAACATCCGCACCACGGGCGAATATTCCGCAAGTGACGAGATGATCGCATTTGTTATTTCCAAGACCGGAATTTCACGTGCTGAACTGAAAACTGTATAAAATCGACCCCTTGCTCAGGCAAGGGGTTCGTTTTGCAATAATTGCGACAAGGCATCGGCAAACGATGAAAGCAGAGCGCGTGCTGTGCCGTCATCTGTAAAATTGCCGCCTATACCGATATTTAATGTAAGAAGTCCGCTGTCTTGACCAAGCGATGTCGGTAAAAATCTGAACATTGCGTCGGTATCCTTCATTAATTTATATATGTTACACGCCAAGCGAAGATTTTCTTCCCAAGAAAAGTCGTCTGTCGCTCCGATGGTGAAAGTAAAAGGCGATCCGCTATCCGAATCGTGAATATCGATAACGATCACGGCTTCGGTGTACTTTTCTTTTAACCTTGCAATATTCTCCGTCATTCTTCCATAAGCACCTATATTGCCGGCAATGTCGTTTTCGGTCTTATCAAAATATGTACCTATCCCTCTGCTTTCAAGGATCTTGGCAAGATCCTCGGCGAGATCTGATACGGATAGTGAATCGGATACGGTTTCCGAAGAATGAGAATTGACTATAAGAACTTTTATTCCGTCTCCGTCGGGAATTTTTATATAGCTATCTTCATCAAGGTATTCTCCGACGTCGATTTCAAATGAGCATTCATTAATGACAAGCGGTAAGCGAGGCTCGGTCAGCTGAAAACTCTCTTCGGCGGAAGTAACCTCCGGCGTTGCAGCCACGGAAATATCATCCGCGGGCAAGGCGTTTTTTACGTAAAGCCGGTAAAGACAATAGTATATCAGAAAGAAGGCAACCACCATAGCGGCAAAACGGCATATTCTGAAACAGAACGAAAACAACTTGCTTTTTCTTTCCCGCCTGTTCGGCATATACAGCTTAATTTCATCCTCCGGATCATTCTCTATAGGTGTTTGTCCGAACGGGACGAGTTTATTGGGCTCCGAATATTCTTCCATAAAAATCCTCCAATGCTTTTTATTATAAATTATTCCGCGTGAATATTGCATTATGCATCGGTTTGACACCGAGAATATAAATTATTCGTTAATTTTTTGGACAAAATCATTGTCGCCTCTTGATTTTATTGGAAATATAGATTATAATATTTGTATGCAATCGCAATCGACGTTGCGGGTTTTGTGCAAATTGTACATTTTTGAGTGCTCGGTTTGTGCAAACCACCAAACATATTCAATCATTCAATTTACCCACTTGAAAAATCGATAAGAAAGTGATATAATATATTGAATTGATTTTATCTCGCAACGCGAACATTCGATTTTTAACTCAAGGAGGAACCCCCCAATCATGACAAAGCGTATCACAGCTTTAATTCTCAGCATCATCTGCTGCCTCGGACTTCTCACCGCCTGCTACGACAAACAGATCGACGGCGAAATCATCAAGGGCGCAGAGATCACTCTTTATCTCGGCGAACAGGTCCTCGACCTCGACCCCGCACTTTGCTACAACAATGACTCCGCTCTTCAGATCTGCGGTCTTATCTACGACACTCTCTTCACCATCGATGAAAAGGGTAACGTTGTCAACTCCATCGTTGACAAGTATGAGATCCACGAAGACGACAACACCCAGGAATATTATATGATGATCTACCTCAAGGAAAACAACTGCTGGTCTGACGGTACCGTTGTTTCCTCCGAGGACGTTGTATATTCTTGGAAGAGAATCCTTGATGCAGGATTCAACAGTGAGGCTGCTTGCCTTCTTTATGACATCGCAAACGCACGCGAAGCAAAGCTTGGCGACTGCTCCATCGACGACGTTGGCGTATACGCGCATGATTCGCTCACCCTCCAGGTAAACTTTAACGGCAAGATCAACTATGATCAGTTCATCTTCAATCTGACAAGCCCCGTTCTCGCTCCCCTCAAGGAGCAGACCGTTGACGGTTACGCAGACTGGTCGAAGCGTCCCGCTACCTCTGTTTACTCCGGTCCCTTTATGGTCCGCCGTGTAAACTACGGTCTTGCAGAGGATGGTTCTTCCACCCCCGGCACCCAGGAGCTCGTTCTTGAGCGTAACCCCTACTATCGCCGTTCCTCCGAGGATAAGCATCTTGATAAGTCCGTATCTCCCTACCGTCTTATCATTGATTACTCTGTAACCAAGGAACAGCAACTCGAGATGTTCGCAGCCGGCGAGATCTTCTACGTTGGCGACATCGCGCTCAGTGTTCGCGGCAACTACAAGGATACCGCTATCATCCGCGACCTTATGTCCACTCACGTTTACTATCTCAATCAGAACGCAGAGATCAAGAAGGCTGACGGAACCACCGAAAAGCTCTTCGCAAACAAGGACGTTAGACTTGCGCTTTCCGCCGCTATTGACCGTGAAGCGATCGCGCAGACAGTTGTGTTTGCTCGCGCAGCTTCCGCTCTCATCCCTTACGGTGTGTTCAACGCAGGTTCCGTTAAGGAAAGCTTCAGAGAGATCGGCGGCAACATCCTTTCCACCACAGCTGACATGAGCGCGGCTCAGTCGCACATCTCCGCTTCCGGCATCAATCCCGCAGATTACTCCTTCTCTGTTGCAGTTCGCGCAGAGGATGAAGTACATATGGCGATCGCAGAGGCTGTTGTTGCGGCTTGGGGACAGCTCGGCTTCAACGTAACACTTGATGCAGTAACCCCCGCTATCAACGATGAGTTCTATGCAGGCGAGCCCGCAAAGACCTTCTATGACGATATCTTCTCCGAGAGATATGCCTCTAACGATTACGAAGTTATCGCTGTTGACCTTCAGGCTCCCACTGCTGACGCTTTCTCCATCCTTGCTCCCTTTGCACGTTCGCTTTCCGGACAGGGTCAGGATATGAAGGAAGCTGCTCTCACCGGTATCTATGAGGACTCTCCTCACAAGACCGGCTATGACAGCCAGGAATACGAAGCTCTTCTTGAAGAAATTTTTGCTAACAAGACCGACGCTGCAGCACGCGCTGCAAAGCTTCACGAGGCAGAAACTATGCTCCTCGGCGATATGCCCATCATCCCCGTGATCTTCAATCAGAACGCTTACATCATCTCGGGTGAGCTTTCGGGTGAGTCTTCCAACTACTTTGGATTCCGCAACTTCTGCAAGCTCAAGCTCAAGGATTACATCCAGTATCTCGACATCGAGACAACTTCCGAAGAAGAAGCTGAAGCAGCTGAATAATCGAATTAACAGATACTTCCAAGCCGCCGCAAGGCGGCTTGGTTCTTTTGTAAATTGTGCACAATTTTGTTACCCGGATTTTAAGCATATTGCGGTTTTTTCCAAAAACGGTTGACAACTGTTTGGATAATATGTTATAATATTGTATCATAAAATTCTTGAAAGGAATGCATTTATTATGAAAAAGACAACCATCATTCGTCTTATTGCTATGCTTATGCTTGCAGTAATGATGACTTCGGCATTGGCTTCCTGCGCTAACACAGGTTCTCCGAACGAAACAACCGCTTCTCCCTCAGGCGACGGTCCGCAGACTCAGGCTCCTGTCGAGGAAACCACAACCGACCCCACACTCGACCCCAACGGTTATAAGAAGGACGATATTCCCGAAGACCTTAAGTTCAACACAGACATCAACATTCTTGTTTGGGACGACGTTGAGCACGAAGAATTCGAGATCGCTTACGAAGACCTCAGCGGTGACATCGTAGAACAGTCGCTCTATGACAGAAACAGCAAGGTTGAAGAAAGACTCGGTCTGACTCTCAACTTCATCCGTGTAAACGGTAATTCTGATAACGTTTCCGGTTTCAGCGCATACGTTAACAACTCTGTTTCTATCAACGCGAAGGAATTTGACGTTATCGGATGTTATTCCCTTACTCTTGCAAAGTGTGCATCAAGCGGATATCTCTACAATATGCTTGATGACTCCTGCGAGTACCTCAACTTCGAACAGCCTTGGTGGTCCGACCTCCTTCTTGAACAGGCTACTTTCGGTGACAATCTCTATTTTGCTTCGGGTGATATTTCCCGTAACGCACTTGAGATGATGTACGTTTGCTATGCGAACACAGCTCTTCTTGCTGAGTATAATCTCCAGAATCCTCAGGAGCTCGTTGAGCCAGGTGATTGGACTTATGACAAGTTCATCGAGATGTGCCAGGGAGTTTACAAGGATGACGGCGACGGCGAGAAAAACTGCACAAGCACCAGCGGTGATACCTTTGGTTACGTAACCTCCGGTATCCACACCGACCCTTGGTTCTACGGTTCCGGCGCAACCATCTGTGAGCGTAACGCGGACGGTGAAATCATTGAGTCTCCCTCCTTCACCGGTGAGCGCGTAGCTAACACCCTTGATAAGCTCTACGGTCTCCTCTACAACAGCACTTACGGTATTTATACTTCGAGCGTAACACACCAGAGAGCATTCGGCGAAGGCCGCGTTCTCTTCATGATGGAACGTGCACGTGTATCTCACAAACTTCTTGCTGCTGAATACGGCGAGACCGAATTCGTAATCCTTCCCTGCCCCAAGTATGACAAGGACCAGGAAAGATACATCACCGTTATGGGTAACCCCTTCACCCTTTACGGTATCGCAGCTGACATCGCTGACCCCAAGATGGCATCCGCATTCATCGAGTGCTTTGCTTCCGAGGGATTCCGTCAGGTTACTCCCGCGGTATTTGAGATCTCCCTCAAGACCCGATATGTTGCAGACTCTCTCTCCGGTATTATGTATGATATGATCAGAGAGAACATCACCTATGATATCGGTAGAATCTTCTCCTCCGACCTTATCGGACAGTCCACTTTCAGAAACGCTGTTGCAGGTCAGCAGAACTGGGGTTCCGTTGCTAAGCAGGCAACCAAGGCTCTTACCAGACAGCTCAAGACCCTCAACAATAAGCTCAACAAGTAATTACTACATATCTTTTGCCTCAAGT
>JAFQGP010000005.1 GCA_017415485.1 Clostridia bacterium | reverse complement strand
CGCCAACGTAATCTGCGCCTGCTGCGGTAGCAGCCTCGATCTTAGCGGGATCCTTTACGAATACGAGAGTCTTAACGGTCTTACCGGTACCGTTGGGGAGAACAACTGCACCACGAACCTGCTGGTCTGCGTGACGGGAGTCAACGCCCAGACGGATGTGGATCTCAACAGTCTCATCAAACTTTGCCTTTGCGGTCTGGCAAACGAGAGCCATAGCCTCAGAGGGATCGTAAGCCTTCGAACGGTCGATGAGCTTAGCACTATCTGTATACTTCTTACCCATTTTAGCCATTTTAACTTACCTCCTCTTAGTCTTCTACGGTGATACCCATGGAACGTGCGGTACCTGCGATCATGCTCATAGCGGTCTCGATGGTAGCAGCGTTAAGGTCGGGCATCTTGGTCTCTGCGATCTTTCTTACCTGTTCCTTGGTAAGCTTTGCAACCTTGTTCTTGTTGGGCTTATCGGAGCCCTTCTCAATGCCTGCAGCCTTGAGAATGAGAACGGGTGCGGGGGGAGTCTTGGTGATGAATGTGAAGGAACGGTCTGCATATACAGTGATAACTACAGGGATAATGAGACCGATGTCGTTCTTGGTTCTTTCGTTAAATTCCTTTGTGAAAACCGGAATTGCAACACCGTACTGACCGAGGGCGGGACCTACGGGGGGCTGAGGAGTTGCTTTACCGGCGGGCAGCTGAAGCTTGATATAGCCCAATACTTTCTTTCCCATAAATAAATACCTCCATGTGGTTTTTGGCGGAAGAATTCAAAAATTTTTCTTCCTCCCACTAAATTTATACCGGAACTACGTTTGCGGCGTCAAACTCTACCGGCATATCACGGCGACCTCTCTTAACGAGGACGGTGATCTTCTTTGCGTCATCGGAGATAGACTGGACTGTTCCGTTATATCCATCGAACAGACCGCCCTTGATGACGACCTCGTCTCCAACGCCGACGGTGAGACGGGGAGCTTTCTTTTCTTCGATATTAAGGTCTTCGACCTCTTTATCGGAGAGGGGGGTGGGCTTGGATCCGGGGCCTACGAAGCCGGTAACGCCTGTAATGTTTCTTACAGCGTGCCAGGATTCGTCGTTCATGATCATCTTGACAAGAACGTAGCCGGGGAAGAGCTTGTACTCAACTTCCTTTTCCTCGTCACCCTTCTTTTCCAGAACGGTTTCAACCGGGATCTTTGCCTCAAAGATCAAGTCTCCGAGACCGCGGTTTTCAACGATCTTCTGGATATTTGCCATAACCTTGTTTTCATATCCGGAGTACGTATGCACCACATACCAACGCACACCGACATTCATTTCATTGATATCGCTCATTGGATCTTATCAGATCAGGTGGCTGAGAGCCTCAATGCCGCCCGAGAAAATAACGTCAAGAAGAGCAATGACGATCACGAGCGCAACGATAACAACGATAACTGTGATAGTATTACGGCGAACGTCCTCTTTAGAGGACCAAGTTACCTTTTTGAACTCACTCTTGTAATCACTGAAGAATTTCTTTACCTTCTCTTTGAAAGAGGGGATAGCGAAGTAGCAGATAACGAAAGCGAGAACAGCGAGAACGATGATGGAAGCCGAAACGATGATGTCGACCCAGTTGATGCTGTGGTCGTGCTCGTCTTCGGTCTCACCCTCGTGATCGTGATCATCATGATCATCCTCTGCGGGAGCTTCGGTTTCCTCTGCGGGAGCCTCGGTAGCGTCGCCTGCAACCTCAGCGGTTGTCTCGGCAGCAGCCTCACCGGTAACTTCATCGGCAAAGACATTTGCAGTAAGGAGTGTGAGCATCAGCATTGCGGCAAGGATAACCGCAAGGATTTTTGATGTCTTCATAGCGACCCCCTTATTTGGTTTCTCTGTGAAGAGTGTGCTTACGGCAGAATTTGCAATACTTCTTCAGCTCAAGTCTGTCGGGCGTATTCTTCTTGTTCTTTTTTGTGTCGTAGTTTCTCTGCTTGCACTCGGTGCATGCGAGAGTAACCTTGACTCTGGAATCATTAGCCATATTGTCGGCACCTCCTGTGATAGTTTATTTGACCGCTTCTTGGTGCGGTCGGCGTACCTCCCTCTTGTCGGCGCGGACGCGATCTGTGGTGCGGATCTTGTCCTCTTTTTCGGTAAAAGCACACGAAAAAAGAGCCTCTGCCAACAGAGGTAGAAATATTATACAACTTTTATGCAAAAAAGTCAATAGCTTTTTCGAATATTTTTTGATTTTTTGATTATTTTTTGATAAAATTCCTCGCGGTACATAAAATTCTCTTTTCGTGACAAAATAAGGTGGGAAACAAAACCCATGTATATGCCTATATATAAAGGAAGGATTTCACAAATGAAAGAAAGAACCAAAAGATTCATCACGGTCAGCGGAAGCGTGCTCACTGCGCTTTCGATCGCGCTTGTATTGCTTGCCTTCGTGACCGTAACATCGCTTGCCGCGACCGACACGGGAATGCCCTCGATGAGCGACATCATCCCCGACGAAAACGGCACTTCTGCTATCTCCCTGCCCGAGGGCGGAAACGTAGACTCCGATGTCCTGACTCCCGATGACAGCACGCGCACTCCCTCGATGACGAGCGAAACGCCCACAACGACACGCCCGGCGACCACCACCGCCCGCCCCTCGACCACCACATCCCACGACGGCACCGACACCGGTATGCTTGAGGAAGAAGGCGGCAGCATCCTCGGCGCGATCATCGCGGTTATCGTCGTCGTGGCGATCATTCTCGTCGTTATTGCTCTGATCCCGAGGAAGAAGAGATAAGAGTGGTCAGTGGACAGTGGTCAGTGGACAGAAAGATGCGAATAATAATTAAATTTTTATCATCTTTCCCTTTGTTCGGTAAATAATTTAATAAAAAGAAAGAGCTCGGATATTTTGAAGCAATTACTTCTTAATATCCGAGATTTTCTATTCATTTTTTATTCGATATTTAATCACCTTGCGAAGTTATTGACGCACCAAACAAAATTACAGATCAAACTCCGCAACTTTCTGTCCCCTGACCACTAACCACTGTCCACTTTTCCCTTGACAAACCACCAAATTTAGGTTATAATAATAGCACAGACAGAAAACACAACCCACCGGGCTCCGCCCTGTGGGGCGTTCTGCGTGCAATCGCGGGGCGAAAAGGAGATAAAATGGCAGATATTTTCGATCTTTTTGCAAAGATCTCAAAGGAAAGCACGGCGAAAGCAAAGGCTCCGATCGAGTGGCTGGTCGTGGGTCTCGGCAATCCCGGGCGTGATTACGTGACCACGCGCCACAATGCGGGCTTTCTTGCAATGGATATTCTTGCGCGCAAGAAGGGCGTCGTTTGCGACCGCGCGCGCTTCAAGGCTATGACGGCGGAGTGCGAGATCGCGGGCAAGGGCGTGCTTCTGATGCTTCCGCAGACCTTTATGAACCTCTCGGGCGAGGCGGTACGCGAGGCGGCGCAGTTTTATAAGATCGCGCCCGAGCATATACTTGTAATATCCGACGATATAAATCTCGACATCGGCAGAATGCGCCTTCGCACAAGCGGTTCGGATGGCGGTCAGAAGGGCCTTCGCAGCATCATTTACCTGATGGGATTCGATAACTTCCCCCGTCTGCGTATCGGCGTCGGCAAGAAGCCGCACCCCGATATGGAGCTTTCAGATTGGGTACTCTCGCGCTTTACCGACACGGAGCTCAAGCAGCTCGAAAAGCTGATGGGCATCGCCGCAGAGTGTGTTGAGCTCTATATCGGCGGCAAGCAAGACGAGGCTGTTCGCCTTTGCAATGCAAAGCATAATTTAGAGTAGTTTGAGACTCAATGGGCTTTGTTGGGCACAAACGGTGTCCCCTCATCACCCGCTGCGGCGGGAGCTTCTCCCAGGAGAAGCCTTGAGAGATTCGTGCGAGAATTTGATTTCTGCAGGAATTTTCGTTCAGCATTTTAATTTTTGATACGTGAACAGACTCACTATCGAAATGATTCGCAATAAATGTGATATTTGCTTTATAATATTGCTGATCAAGGCTTAGAGAATACAAAACATGGCTTACAGAAACCCCATGGCTTATCCTGGGAGAAGCTCCCGCCGCAGCGGGTGATGAGGGGACACCGTCTGTACTGCATTGCACCAAGTGATTTTGTGCTTTAATATTTAATATATCGACAGAAGCGTGCAGAATTTTTATCAAGTTATAATAATTGTAGATTGGTAGATGAAGATGGATTTAACAACCAACAAAAGCTCGGAGCTGGTTCTTTCGGCGATCAGGAGTGACGCCGAGTACAAGCAGCTTCTCGATGCGGTGAATCTGCAAAGAAGAGCGCGCCCGAAGCCCGTTGTCGTTTCGGGACTTTGCGAGGGCGCGGGTGACGCGCTTTGCGCCGCTCTTGCGGGCGACTTGCCGGGCGGACGTCCCGTGCTGATCCTTTGCCCCGATGAAAAAACGGCGAGAAGGATGAGGGATACCGTCAATGCCTTCGGGTTGAGGTGCGCGTATTACCCGAATCGCGATCTCAATATGTATAATATTTCTGCCTCGCGCGAGTTTGAGCAAGCGAGGCTTTCTCTGCTTGTCGCGCTTCGCCGCGGCGAGCTTGATGTAGTGACCACAACGCCCGAGGCGGCGCTTTCCTATACCGTCCCGCAGGGCGTTTTGGCGGAAAATCTGATAAATATCTCCCTCGACGGCGAAATCTCGCCCGCAGAGCTTGTAAACCGACTCTGTACCGCCGGATACGTCCGCTCCTCGCTTGCCGAGGGTGCGGGACAGTTTGCGCAGAGGGGCGGTATCGTCGATATTTGCTACACCTCCGCGGGAGTTGACCGCGCCGTGCGTATCGAATTTTTCGGCGACGAGATCGACCGTATGGGCTTCTTTGACGTTGCCACACAGCGCGTCAGCGAAAACGTGCAGAGTGTGCTCATTCCGCCCGCTCGAGAGATCGTTGCGGACTCGGAAAAGCTGCTCGCAATAAAGAAGTCGATCGCAAATCTCCGCAAAAAGTCGAAGGACGCGCGCCTTTCCGAAACCCTCGAGGGCGAGATAAGCGCGATCGAGCTTGCGATCTCCGCAGGCACAGAGGTCAGATTCCTCGATAAATATATTTCGCTGATCTACCCCGAAAAAACCACGCTCCTTGACTACTTTTCGCCGATGTCGCTCTGCCTGATGCGCTCCGCGGCGTCTGCGGAGGATGCTTTCAAGAGCGCGGTCTGGCACTCGGATGAGCAGGTCAAGGCGATAGTGGAATCGGGCAGTCTTGAGGCGAAATATGCCGAATTTTCGGCACCCCTTGAAAAATGGAACGCATTTGTGGCGTCGCACACCACGGTTATGATCGATTCGCTCGTTCAGGGACTTTCGGGCAAGGCTCTCGGCGGACTTTTCGGTTTCCGCTCGAAGCACGCGCTCTCGACTGCGGACAACGATGAGCTCCTCCGCGAGGAGCTTGAGGGACTCGCAAAGGGCGGCTACCGCATGATCCTTATGGCGGGCGACGAAAGCAAGGCGAAGAACTACGCGGGAATGCTCTCGGAAAACTGGGGCATCAAGGCGTATTTTATAGATGGAAACGAGCTCCCCGAGCTCGCAAAACTCCCGCGCGGCGAGGCTTTCGTCATCGCGGGCGCACCCACCTCTCCTTTTGAGCTCCCATCGCCGAGATGCGCGATCATCTCGCTTACGATAACCGAGGGCGGCAGAGCGGAGAAGAAGAAACGCGCGGCAAAATCGAAAAAGGATGGCGCGGCACAGCAGATCCTCTCCTATGCCGACCTTTCCGAGGGCGACTACGTCGTTCACGAGGCGCACGGTATCGGTCAGTATATGGGTCTGACCACAATGACCGTCGACGGCGTGACGCGCGACTATATCACGATCCAGTACGCGGGCAGCGACAAGCTCTTTATGCCTGTCGAAAAGCTCGATAAGGTGTCAAAATACATCGGCGCGCATTCGGATGACGGCACTCTCCGCCTTTCGAAATTCGGCAGCGCCGAGTGGGGCAAGACCAAGGCGCGCGCCAAGGCGACGATGCGCGACATTGCAAAGGAGCTCATCGCTCTTTATGCCGAGCGTCAGCGCCGACCAGGCTTCGCCTTCTTCCCCGACGATGATTTTCAGCGCGATTTCGAGGCGGCTTTCGAGTTTGATGAGACCGACGCACAGCTCGACGCGACCGAGGATATCAAACAGGATATGCAAAAAGCCGTCCCGATGGACCGTCTGCTTTGCGGCGACGTCGGCTACGGCAAGACCGAGGTCGCGTTCCGCGCGATCTATAAGGCGATCCTCTCGGGCAAGCAGGTCGCTCTGCTTGTGCCAACAACGATCCTCGCGCTCCAACATTATCAGTCGGCGCAGAGCCGAATGAGAGCCTTCCCCGTAAATATCGAAATGCTCTCGCGCTTCCGCAAGCCGAAGGAGCAGAGAAAGATCATCGCCGATCTTGAAAAGGGCGACATCGACCTTATAATCGGCACGCACAGTCTGCTTTCCGAAAATGTGAAATTCAAGGATCTCGGACTCCTTGTCGTTGACGAGGAGCAACGCTTCGGCGTGGCTCAAAAGGAAAAGATCAAGCAAAGATCGGGCAACGTGGACGTCCTTTCGCTCTCGGCAACTCCCATTCCGCGAACGCTGAATATGGCAATGTCGGGAATTCGTGATATTTCGCTCCTCGACGAAGCACCCGGCGACCGTCAGCCCGTGCAGAGCTACGTCCTCGAGCACGATGAGCTCATCATAAACGACGCCATCCGCCGCGAGCTTTCGCGCGGAGGTCAGGTCTTCTACCTTTATAATTTCGTCGAAACCATCAGCTACACCGCTGATAAGATCAGAAGCGCATTCCCCGAGGCGAACGTTGTTGTCGCGCACGGAAAGATGGATAAGGATCAGCTTGAGGACATCTGGCGCGATATGATAACCGGCGAGATCGACGTTCTCGTTTCGACCACCATCATCGAAACGGGTGTCGACGTGCCGAACGCGAACACTCTGATCGTCGAAAACGCGCACAGAATGGGACTTTCCCAGCTCCATCAGCTTCGCGGACGAGTCGGACGCTCGCCAAGACGTGCCTATGCGTATTTCACCTTCCCGAGAGGGCGCGCGCTTACCGAAATTGCTGAAAAGCGACTTGAAGCCGTCCGCGAATATACCGAATTCGGCGCGGGATTCCAGATCGCTCTGCGCGACCTTGAGATACGCGGCGCGGGCAACGTCCTCGGTGCCGAGCAGCACGGCCATCTCGATGCCATCGGCTATGACCTTTATATCAAGCTTCTCAACGAGGCTGTGCTTGAAGAAAAGGGCGAAAAGGTCGAGGAAAGCGTCGATACGACGGTCAGCCTGAATATCAACGCCTATCTGCCCGACAGCTACGTCACCAACGCGGCGCAGAGAATGTCGCTTTACAAAAAGATCGCGCACGTGCGGAACGAGAACGACACCGAGGATCTTTACGAGGAACTTTGCGACCGCTACGGCGAGCCGCCCGAGCCCGTTCTCTTCCTGCTCGACGTTGCGCTCCTGCGCGCGCTTGCGCAGAGATGCAAGGTGCTCTCGCTGACGCAAGAGGGAAGACAGGTTTCGATCCGTCCCACAGAATTCGATCTTGAAATATGGCAGGAAATTTCCGAAATGCCCGGTGTGAAGCTCCGTGTCGTGGTAGCAGAAGAGCCCTATCTTGTGCTCTCCCTGCGCGAAAAGGACGACCCGCTTGCGATTCTTTGCGAAATATTCAAAAAATATCTCAAATTATTGGGAAATAAGGGATAGACAAACGCAAAAAAATAGTGTATAATATTATAAAATTGAAAAAGGAATTTTTATAATGAAGATATTTAGAAAAATTACGGCAGCCGTGCTTGCGCTTGTGATGCTCCTTCTTTCGCTTGTCGGATGCTCGAGCCTCGGCACCCCGGTCATGGAGCTTGGCGGCACCGAGATCACGGCAAATATGATCGAATTCTGGCTCTCGCGCTACAAGGCGCAGTTCGAGCATTACTATGGCGAAGCCGTTCGCAAGCAGTATGGACTTGACAAGGTCGATCAGTTCTGGCCCCTCGTTGCCGATCCCGCAACCGGCGAGACCTATGATGACGTCATGTCGGGCTTCATCTATGAAAACGCGCAGACCTATCTCTGCTCGCTCTATCTCTTCGATCAGTTCGGTCTGTCGCTCCCCGCTTCGACCGTCGAAGAGGTTGACACCTACATCGCCGATCTTTGCGAGAACTACGCTTCGGGCTCGAAGTCGGAGTTCAATGCGATGCTTTCGAATTACGGCGTAAGTATGAAGATCCTTCGCGAGCTTTATCTGATCGATGAGAAGGTCGATTACCTTGAAAATTACCTTTTCGGCCCCGGCGGCACGCTTGGCGTAACAAAGATCGATAAGGAAAACTATTATCAGCAGAATTACGTGCGTATGCGCCAGATCTGCTTCTTCATCAACGAATGCCCCGAATATGACGAAAAGGGCAATCCCGTTCTTGATAAGGACGGCTACACAAAGTACCGCGATATGACCACAGCCGAGACACAGGAGGCAAGAGCTCGCGCTGCCGATGCCCTCAAGAGCATCAATTCGGGCTCCGATTTCCTTGAGATCTCGAAAAAGTACGACGAAAACCCCACCGATGACGGTTACGCCGGCGGAATTTACATCAGCAAGGATTCCGCAATGGGAACCGACGCGGCACTTGAAAAGATCTACACCGAGCTTCAGTCGATGGAAGTCGGACAGATCAAGCTTATTGAAACCGAAAACAACCTCCACATCGTAGAAAAGCTCGAGCTTGACGAGGGCGCATACGATAAGACCGCGAACACCGATTTCTTCACCTTCTACGATCCCGAGCTCGGCGAAATAACAACGTTCGAAAGCTACCTCAAAGAACCGCTTTTCCTTGAATATATAGCAGAAAGCCTTGAAAAGTATTCGGCAGAGGTAAAGATCGACGAAGAACTTCTTAATAAGTATAAGTTGAGTACGGTAGAAGCGAACTATTACTATTGATCTGCGGAGCAGATCAAGTTAAAATCGGCTTGCGCCGAGATAAGATCGCCTGCGGCGAGTTAAGATCGGCTGTGCCGAGTTAATGTCGCCTTCGGCGAGTTTGAGAGGTATTAGATTTTATTAAAAAAGCGGAGTTTGCAATGTCTGCGAGTGTTTTATGTGATAAATCCAAAGTTTTTTCAAATAGGGTAATAGCTTGCTGCCGTGTTTTGAAAGAACGAAAGGTTGAATATCAGTTGATAGATCAACTTTTGCGTGCAGGAACATCGGTAGGTGCTAATATTGCTGAAGCAAGATATGCCAACGGAACAAAA
This sequence comes from Clostridia bacterium, assembly GCA_017415485.1. GTDB lineage: Bacteria > Bacillota > Clostridia > Oscillospirales > CAG-272 > CAG-390. The sequence goes on along the minus strand of JAFQGP010000005.1, from coordinate 440 downwards.
GATTTTGTGCACAAATTGCGAATTGCACTCAAAGAGATAAATGAAGTAGAATTTTGGCTTGATTCATTGTATGGAGCCCGCTCTATTACCGAAAAAGAGTATTCCTCTATGCGAAGCGATGCGATTGCCATCAGAAGAATGCTTTCCGCCTCTATCAGAAAAATAGAAGCAAAATCCTAACTTCCGCGCAGCGGAATCTTAACTTCGCGCAAGCGAACCTTAACTTTGCGTAAGCAAATCTTATCTTCGCGAAGCGAACCTTAACTTCCGCCCTTGGGCGGAATAGACTTAACTTCACCAAGAAAACTGAATATCCGATACGGGGGTGCCGTGCGGCTGAGATGACCATGTAGGTCAAACCCTTTGAACCTGATACGGGTAATACCGGCGAAGGAAGTTAAAAGTCACCGATTTTTTTTCGGGGGTGCCGCACATTCACT
>JAFQGP010000077.1 GCA_017415485.1 Clostridia bacterium | reverse complement strand
TTTTATCAACACTAAAATTTTATGCTGTAAAGGGAGGTCGAGGACGCCCTCCCCTACAAGCTCGTAATTTGATCAAGCATAAATGCAAGCACAAATCTCGTTCTCTTATTAGTTTTGATAATAAAAACGAGGCTGTCTCTTATTTCTAATGAGACAGCCTCGTTTCCTTATTCGATTCGATCTTCCTCTGTAAGAGGTATTTCTTCCGCAGATTCCTTTTGCGCTGGCATCTTCTTTAATCTGTAACCGTTTATTATTCCAACTATCAGCGAGCAGACAAAATAAGCGGCAAAGGTGAATTCTATCAGCAAATATGCATCCACCTCGAAATAAACAAGCCTATACAGCGAATCTGCAATTACAAAAATGCACGTCGGAATGAATATGAACGGGCGAACCTTTTTGGTCAGGAAAAATACGCCGAGATATATCAGCAGAATTGCAAAAGCTATGGCGATCCTTATCCAGAACTCACTCATATCGTAGAATTGCAGAGTTTCGGGCCAATCATAGTAATACTCATCCGGCAATCTTCCCGTGAGATACGAAGCCTCGAAAGCCATCGAATATGGTATCGATGCCGCATAGAGGTAAAACTCCGTCCCGCCTAAGATCACGTTGATCATATTAAACAAGCTGAGTCCGAAGAGCAAAAGAATGCTCTTTCTTGCCCATTCATACCTTGCTTTGAAAAGTACGGGAGTTTGTGGAAGATTATTTTTCATCAGTCGAATTATTTTCGGTCTTTTCCTCTGCGGGAGCATTTTCCTCAACGACGGGAACCTCAATAGGCTTGTAGTTCTCCTGGACGGGCTCATCCTCGGGAAGCTTTTTGAGCTTAATTCCGTAAACCGAGCCTGAAATGAGGTAGTAAAGCACCCAGGCGTGGAGAAGGAGGTCCATTATCGAATCGACTCCCACGCCGTAGAACAATACAAGATACAGCGTGTCAAGCACGAAGATCACAGCGGAAACGATCATCGCGCCCGCTTTGAAATTCTTCGAGAAGAAGAAGCAAGCAAGATACACCAGAATGATGGCAACTGCGATCAGCATCATCACGGTCATATAGCTTGTGTCAAGGAACTGATATCCCTCGGGCCAATCGGTATACCAATCATCGGGCATACGTCCCGTCATATACATACCGTCGATCGCAAGGCTGTAAGGAAGTGTTGCCGAGAAGAGGAAATAGGATCCTCCGCCAAACATCAGCAAAACGATATTGATCGCCGTCATTACCACAACGAGCAGCAGATTATATCTTGCGGAATTGAATTTTGACTGATAAAGCGCGCGGGGCGCAAGGTTATTTACGTTTCTGTTCATTGTCGTCATCCTTTCTTCAAACCAATTGTAAAACTGCGTTTTACAATTGAAAATCCGCGCGGCGGAGATACGCGCGCTTATCGCCGCCGACAAAATCAAAGATTTTATCGGCTCCCATCGGCGCGCGGACTCACTTTGCTCGTCTAAAAGGTGTTTTTTCGGCGGCAAAGCCACCCCAAAAACGGATTCAATTGAAATTTGCAATAATTCACAATCGGATAATATTTATGTACTTACATTATATCGTATATCATCAACTTTGTCAAGAATTTTTTATATGAGTGCAAATATTTTTCAGTCCCTCGGGGCAGACCTCGCATCTCGGCGACTGCGCGCGGCAAACATCTCTGCCAAAATCGACGAGACGGTGGCAGGTATCGGTCTGTTTATCCTTTGGGATCGCATCGGTCAGTATGCGCTCGACCTTGAGCGGATCCTTGAGTTCTTCGGGATAAAACCCGAGTCTGCCGCAAATTCTGATGCAATGCGTGTCCGCAACGATTCCGGGGATGCCGAAAACGTCGCCGAGCAAAAGATTTGCGATCTTGCGTCCGACGCCGGGAAATTCGCAGAGCTTTTGGGCGTCGCGCGGCAATTCCCCGCCGTATTCATCGCGAAGCTTTATACAAGCCGCCTTGATCGACGCCGCCTTTGTTCGGTAAAGTCCGCAGGGACGAACGATGTTTTCAATATCCGAAAGCTCGGCATCGGCGAGAGAGGAAAGAGTCGGGTATTTTGCAAACAGATCCTCGCAAACGATATTGACACGCGCGTCGGTGCACTGGGCGGAAAGCCTGCCCATGACCATCAGCTTCCAAGCCTCGCCCCCTCCCCAATCAAGGGAACAAGCGGAATCGGGATAGAGCTTTTCGAGCTCGGATGCGACGGTCACGCCGCGCATGATATCTGGTTTTCTTGTTTCTTTTTTCATTTTCATCCTTTTGACAGATTTCTGTCAGTCACGATTATTTTTTGTGTTGTATAATAGAGCCAAGTCGGGTACAAACAGCCAATTGTAAAACTGCGTTTTACAATTGAGACACGCGCGGCGGGGATACGCGCGCTTATCGCCGCGAGCCAAAATCGTTGATTTTGACTCGCTCCCCTCGGCGCGCGGACTCGCTTTGCTCGTCTTAGCGGTGTTTTTTCGTCGGCAAAGCCACCGAAAAAACTGATTTTATTCAAAACCGTATAATTTTACAATTGGCTGTATTAAATAAGAAAGGAAAACGGATGACTTGGGAAATACTCACGGGTCTGATGACCCTTTGCGGCTCGCTTGTTGCGATATTCAAGATCGTGGCAAAGCTCAACCGCACGCTCACCTCGCTTGAGGACGCCGTTCATAACCTCAACGAGAGCGTTTCCGCGCAGTCGGAAAAGAACCGCGTTTTTTATGAAAAGATCGGCGATCACGAAACTCGCCTCAGCCTTCTTGAAGTAAACGAAGGCAGAAAGGAGGGTAATTGATGGGCATTGATTGGAAACGCAAGCTTTCCTCGCGCAAATTCTGGGCGGCTCTTGCCGGTTTTGTCGGCGCGGTTGCCGTATTTTGCGGTGCAGGGGAATCGCTTATCACCGAGATGACCGCCATCATCTCCGCCGCGGGCGTTCTTATCGCCTATATCCTCGGCGAAAGTATGATAGACAGCTCTGCCTCGGAAAAAGACGAAACCGATGATTAAAGCTTCGGCTGTTGCGAAAGCAACAGCCGATCTTTAATTTAGGGAAGATTCTTGAAATCATCAAGCGACTTCTGAATCGCCTTTTTGGTCATGGGAGCGTTTCTGGAGATAACGCTTGCGATAGGCATTCCTGCGGAGATCGCATCCTGAACTGCGGTCTTGAAGCCGCCCCAGCCAAGGATCTCGGCATAGTCAGAGGATACGCTTGTGGTGATGATATCAAGCATAGCCGCGGACTCGGCGTCATCGGCATACCTGCCCTTCAGACAAATATCATAGTATGCGGGAACGATGGTCTCGACCGACTCGATAGCCATAGCCTCGACAACGAAGGTCGCCATATCGAGCGCCGCACCCTTGGTGGTGGTCGGGAAGCATACTACCGTGGTGCAATAGCCGGTGGTGTACTGATGATAGTTTTCCTGCTCTGCATTGAATTTGGGCATGGGAACGATACCGAAGTTGATGTCGTAATTCATTCTCATGGTGTATGCGTGCTCAAGGACCTCTGCCCAAAGGAGGGACTGGCCGTTGCCGAAGAGCTCGCGGATGTCGCCATCTGCACCAAGGTAGATGCCGTCATTCTTTGCGACCTTATCGGTCAGATATGTAACAACGTCGATGAAGCGAGTGTTATCAGCAGCAACGAGAACGATCATATCGTCCGCGTCTTTCTGGGTAAGCATCTCGCCCGATGCCATAGTCATCATAAAGCCGAAGGTGGTCTGCGCGGATGCGCCGTAGGTATCAAGAAGAGTGGGAATACCGTCGCCGTCGTCCTTCTTTGCCGCCTCGGCATACTCAAAGAACTTTTCGTATACCCATTCGTTATCGTAAACAAGATCGTACACCGACTTGAGCTGAAGGTCTGCAAGCATGGTCTTGTTGAAGTACATTGTACGGATAGCGCGGTCGTCAACGGTGGTTATGGCGCCTGTTGCGAAATACTGCTTGTTTCCGATCGACCAAGCCGCGTTCGAGGACTGAGTCCACCATTTGCCCTCAAGGTTGATGTTCTCCATAGAGGTCATATCCTGCAGATAGCCGAGCTGAGCAGCGTTTGCCGCGTCCGCAAGGCCCATATAGAGAGCCTGATAGGAGGTGTCGCCCGTAGCGATCCGGTTGCCGACGTCATTGCGGAAGGTTACGTTGCCGCTTTCGATCTCCTCGAATGCGATGCCGTATTTTTCGGAAAGAGTTGTGTTTCTCTTGTAAATCGCATCGTTGAGAACAGTACCGTCCGCATCCTTAACAAAGAGGTCGCTCGACCAAACGCCGTTGTACTTACGGCTGAAGAAGGTCAGTTTCTCGCCATTCAGGTCGCGAAGACCGAGGATGTTTTCAGCGTTGGTTGCGGTCGTTTCCGCTTCAGTGACAACTGCCGCGGTGGTTTCTGAGCCCGCGGCTTCAGTCTGCGCGGGGGCGGTGCTTTCATCGGGGTTCTCGACGCCCGTATCCGCGCAAGCAACGGCAGAGATGAGCATTATAACGAGAAGCGCAAGAGCTGTCAAGCGAATCAAAGATTTTTTCATAATTTTGTTTCCTTTTGTGTATTAATTGAGTTTCATAAAATCGTCGATGGTCTTCTTCATAACCTTTTCTGCCGCAACAGAGTTCTTCTTGAGGATGCTCGCGATGGGAGCGCCCGAGGTGATCGCGTTCTGAACAGTAGAATGGAAGCTGCCCCAAGCGTAGATCTCCGCATAGTCGGTGGCAACGCTGGTGGTGACGATATCAAGCATATCAACGTCCTTCGCGTCACCTGCGTATCTGCCCTTCAGACAAATATCATAGTAAGCGGGCTTTACGGTATTGACGGATTCGATAGCCATTGCCTCGATAATGAATGTACCCATATCGAGATCATCGCCTGTTGCCGTGTTCGGGAAAGCGACAACGGTGGTATTTCTGCCGGTCGAATACTGATAGTAATTGTCCTGATCGGAATTGTACTTGGGCATGGGAATGATACCGAAGTCAACGTCATAGTTTACACGCATAGTCTGCGCGTGCATAAGTACCTCTGCGTAGAAGAGCGACTGGTTGTTACCAAAGAGGTCACGGATCACCTGATCGTCGCCCTGATAGATTGCCTTGTTTCCGGCGATCTTTTCGGTGAGATAGGTTACAACGTCGATAAAGCGGGTAGCCGCGCTGGTGGCTGCGATAATGGGATAGTCATCCGCATCCTTGGATGCAAGCATTTCGCCCGAGCCCATCGTCATCATAAAGCCGAGGGTAGTTTGCGCACAAGCACCAAATGTATCGGCAAGTGAAACCTGTCCGTCGCCGTCATCCTTATAAGCGATCTCCGAATACTCGAAGAACTTTTCATAGACCCACTCATTGTCATAAACGAGGTCATAAATCGTCTTGAGACTATGCTCTGCGATAATTTCTTTGTTGAAGAACATGGTACGGATCGCCTGGTCGTCGATGGTGGTGATCGCACCGGTTGCGAAATACTGCTTGTTTCCGATCGACCAAGCCTTGTTCAGCGACTGTGTCCACCACTCGCCCTCGAGGTTGATATTATCGAGCTTGGTTATGTCGTGAAGGTAGCCGCGCTGTGCAGCGGTTGCGGCATCAGTAAGTCCGAGATATGTTGCGTGAATTGTGGTGTCACCGGACGAAATCACCTTAATAAAATCATCAAGGCAGTCACGCTTGCCGCTTTCGATCTGCTCGAAGTTGACCGAGTAGATCGAAGAGAGCTTTGCATTCCTCTTGTAGATCGCGTTGTTGACAACGGTTCCGTCCTCATCCTCGACAAGAAGGTCACTCGACCACGCGCCGTTATACTTGCGGGCATAGATGGTAAGAGTCTCGCCACCGAAATTCTTCGGGCCGAGGATATTTTCAGCATTGAGCTCGGTGGTTTCGGGGACGATCGCCTCTGTGGTTCCGGCATCTGCGGGAGCATTTGCCGTGGTCTCGGGGAGTTCTTCGGGCTGTGTATCCGCACAGGCAACCATGCCGATAAGCATAGCAGCCAATAGGAAAACAGACATAAGTCTCATCCAAGTGTTTCTCATAAGAAAAGCCTCCATAGTTTATTAGCTTAATTTTATCACAAAGCTCCCGAAAAGTCAATATATATAATAAAATAATAAATAATTATCGATTTATTGCCTTTTGCCGCAAGGAAAAATTGCAAAAGGGATTTACAATCGACAAAATTTATGATATAATTAATTGGTATGACTTTACAACCGAAATTATTATAACAAGGAGATACATAAAAATGTCCAAGACTTTTATCGTTGAAACCTCGGCACGCCACTGCCACCTCACCGCAGAGGCTGTTGAGATCCTTTACGGCAAGGGAGCAGAGCTCATCGTCAAGAAGATGCTCAGCCAGCCCGGTCAGTTTGCTTGCGCAAACGAAAAGCTCACCGTTGTCGGCCCCAAGGGCAGCCTCGCAATGAGCGTTCTCGGCCCCGTTCGTCCCGCAAACCAGGTTGAGCTTTCCTTCACCGATGCACGTGCACTCGGCATCACTCCCCCCATCCGCGAGAGCGGCGACACCGCAGGCACCCCCGGCCTCAAGCTTGTTGGTCCCGCAGGTGAGATCGAGATCGCAGACGGCGCTATCGTAGCAAAGAGACACATCCACATGACCCCCGCAGATGCAGAGGAGCTCGGCGTTTCCGACAAGGAGATCGTTGCTGTTAAGCTCAACACCGCGCGCCCCGTTATCTTCGAGGACGTTGTTGTTCGTGTTAACCCCAACTTCGCTCTTGCTATGCACATCGACACCGATGAGTGCAACGCAGCTGCAGCTTTCGGCGCAGTTGAAGGCGAGATCGTAAAATAAGAAAATGAAGATCGTATTTCAGGGCGACAGCATAACCGACGCAGGCAGAGATAAGCGAAATTATCATCAGCTCGGCGCTGGTTATCCCAAATTCGCAGCAGAATATATCAGCGAATCCTTCCCCGATGCAGATATTGAATTCATCAACCTCGGCATCAGCGGAAACCGCACCGATCAGCTTTTTGACC
>JAFQGP010000076.1 GCA_017415485.1 Clostridia bacterium | reverse complement strand
TCGAGGACGCCCTCCCCTACAAACTCGTTATAAGATTTTACTGAAAATATCAATCATTCCTCGTATGTAACATTAAAGCTTTCCTTTTTCCTTGAGCGTATGAAGACGCTTGTGGCTGTAGGATATAACGAGCATCGAGATCAGAGATGTGATTATCCAACCTAATATTGCCGCGATAATGGAATTTTGAATAATAAAATAAATTGGGAATACAAAGGAGAGTACTGTCAGAACAAAATTTCCGCCCTCAACGGGTATCAAACCCGAGATTGCAAAAATCACAGCTAAAATTCCGTAAAGAATGAGCAGAGTTTTGCCTTCACCTTTCATTATTTTCTTAATGTCGGTTACTAATGAATACCTTTCCTCGCTCATAATGAGTGAATAATCTTCCGCAGACTTTTTTGCGTGCATAAGGTAGAAGGACACTGCAAAAAATGGGTGGAACAGTACCCCCAATACCACGTCTTGGACGTATTTATCATTGTTTCCTTCGAGACAAGCTCGGATCAGATTGACCGAGAGGAAAAAGATCACAAAGGAAACGCCGATCGTCTTTAGAAGATCAAGCATAAGACGCAGGTAGGGTTTTAATGTTTTTGACATAATGTTGTCATCCTTTCTCGCGATAACGAGTTCATATGACTATATTATATCATATCATTCTATCGTTGTCAATGTGTTTGAATATATATTTTAGCGATTTTTCAAAAAAATATATCAAAAAGGCGCAAATTGACAATGCCGTAACGTAAATTACCGAATTCACCGCCACTCCGAATCGTGCAGTTATCTCGCGGCAAAGAGGAAGCGTTGACGGTTTCGGCCCGATATAAAACATATTCACGGGTTCTCCCGATGCGTTGAAACAAAGAAAATTTATTCCTAAAGCAATCGCACAAAGCGAGAGATAAAGTATTTCCGCGCCGAGAAAATCGTGTTTTTGAATCTTTGTGTTATGCGAGAAAAAAACGTAGGATCCGAGAAAAATGAGGACGAGATGCCAAAGGAATGAATGCAGCGTCAGCTCGAGCCATTCGCGGCACATCGTTCCGGGGGCGATATAGGAAGCAATCCCGCCCATCAGCCCGAAGGTTGCGATGAAGGTTCGAATAGCGCGCTGTATTTTGCCATCGGGAAGCATCGGCATCAGAACGCAGAGATACATCGGAATACTGCAAAGCTGAAACGGGATAAGGTCAAAGCGGTACGTTCCTTCAATCGCGGTGAAGGCGAGCTGTTTGAAAATTTCGGATATGATAAGCGCGATCCCAACCGTCAAAAAGAGGCGTTTTTCAGTCTTTTTGGATATTTTTCGTAGTGCAAAGGCGAGCAGTATGGCGAGAGGTATTCCGATAAAGAAAAACAGCGCATGAAATGCTCCCCAAGCCCTTGGGCGTTCCATCTCGTGAAGCAGAGGGAGAAGATATTTTTGCAAAAACTCGATCATTTTATCACCTCGGGAAAATGATACAATAAAATGCAGAGTTTGTCAAGATTATTTTCCGAAAGCGAGCGGATAATAAAGAAAAAAGGAGTTTGTTATGCGCTCAAAAGCAAAAATTGCGATATATTGCACGACGGCGGTGATGGTGGCGCTCGTCCTTTTCGGAACGGCATTCACCGTCACCAGTGCGAGAAATGAAAAATCAAGATATGTGGAATCCGAGAAAAAGCTTGCCCTCCTTGATCTGCGTGACGCGCTGAATGAAATGGAAAAAGCTCTGTTGGCAGGCGACTCGTCAGCTCTCAACCGCGCCGCGGGAATGGCGGAGGCGTATCTTTCCCGCGCCGGACTCGGCGACACTCCCGAGGCTTACAGAACGATTGGCTTGATCGCGTCGGGAGAGTGCGGAGATGACGAATGCAAAGTTTTGATCGATGCCGTAAAAAATGCCATCAATGGTAACGTCGGCGCATTGATGGGAAGAGAAGCGCGAACGGCGGAAAGTGAGCAGGAAACGACCGAGGATATGCTTGCCTCGCGTATGCTTGAAAGGATAGGAAAGGGAAAAGATGACGTCGCCCTGGCACGCGCCACGGCGTTTGCCTGCCCCAATGCCCTTTTTAGCCCCGCGATATGCGACGACGGATGCTTCAAGTATTCGGGCGACAATATTTTTATTGCCGTCGGCGGCTCGAACTCGCGCGTTCTGATGTACTGCTTCGAGCGCGAGCTTGACCCGAATCACTCTGTCAGCGAAGAAGACGCGCTCCAAACCGCCGCGAATGTGATAAAACGCGAAAAGCTGAAGCTTCGCGGCGAGGCTCATACCGAACTGCACGACGGAATATACCGAAGCGTTTGGTACAAGGACGAGAGCAATGAGCCCCTTGTGGTACTCGAGATCTATTCGGACACGGGCAGACTTCGGCTCTACGACGCCGTGAATTATTACAATAACTTGAGCTGATTTTCGACCTTGCCCACAGCTTTTTTGAAAAAAATAAATAATTTTTCCAAAAAAGTGTTGACAAACGGGGCAAAATGTGGTATTATATATTGGTCTGGAAAAGACCCATTAGCTCAGGTGGTAGAGCACTTGACTTTTAATCAAGGTGTCCGGAGTTCGAATCTCCGATGGGTCACCACATAGGAAAAGGGAATCCGCAAGCGGATTCCCTTTTTCTATGTGCTGCCTCCTTCTATGATTCAGAACTCCGCGACTTTTGCCCGCAAAAGTCGCCATAGTGTGCGCGAAGCAGTTGCAAAATTATAGTGCCGCACGTACGCGCACACAGGAGTTCAGAATCTCCGATGGGTCTCGGAACGCTTGCGTTCCGTATCCAAGCCGCAGGCTTGGCATATCATCACGCGTAAGCGTGTATATCATCGCCGCAGGCGTATATCATCACCGAAGGTGTATCTTCCTCCTGCGTCTTGATGATATACAAGGCTTGCACCTTGATGATATACCGCAACAAGTTGCGGATGATATACACGGCTTTCGCCGTGATTGAGTCGCGTAAATTTCTCCTTTACACTGTAAATAAACCTTATTACACCAACCTTTTTGCTGT
>JAFQGP010000075.1 GCA_017415485.1 Clostridia bacterium | reverse complement strand
TGCCTTGCCGCGCAGGATAAATTCAAGAAGTATCTTGATTATTTTAAGATTGAATATTGACCAAATATTGAATAATGAAGCCGGCTCAAAATTTCTACTTTGAGCCGGCTTCTTCCTTATTATAAATTCTTTTCGATATACAGCGTATCGTACTGCTTAAGCTTGAATTTCTTGACGCTGACACGAACCTTTGTCATAAAATGCTTTTCGTCGATGCGATGAGCGGTATATCCTCTGCCGAGGTTGGTTTCGATCTCCTTTTCCTCGCCGATATTGGTGATGAGGATGCCGTGCTCTTTGCCGTTCGTTGCCGCCATTGCGTAGAGGCCGTCATCGAAGTCGCCCGTGACCTCAATCTGATCCTCCATCGCGTAAAGCTTACCGAACGCCTTGAAGGAATAATAGGTGCAGTATGGCTCGTAGGTCATCGGATTAAACAGACCGCCATAAACGCTGATACCGACACGCGCGTCGTAGTAGCACATCATCGACATCTTGGTCGCGTGCATTGCCATCATCATCGCCGCAACATCGGCGGATGCCTTTGTCGTTCCACGAGTTTCGCGGGTGCGGTCGGTGTTCCATTCGTTAAGGTGGATCTCTATATCGTGGAAGCCCGCCTCGGCGAGAATTCTTTCGGTGTAATGTTGAATATCCATCGTGCGGCGGACGTCCATATAGCTGTGATGCGAGAAGAAATCAAGCGGCAATCCATCACGTTTTACGCGTTCGAGAAAGCCGAGAAAGTACTTGGTATGGTAGATCGCGCGAGCCTCCCAATGGGTGATCTCGTGCGGCTGACGGTACTTTTCCTCCTGTTCCATATAGCCGACGTACAGACCTGTGCTTGCGTATCCGCCGATCTTGATGCTGTCGCCGAAGCACTCGCGCAGATGCTTTGAGGTTACGGCGTATAGCTCATAATACTCCTCCGCCGTGCCCTTGAACATATTGTTAAGCTCGATCGATTCCTCATTGTCGGGCTCGTTCCAAATTTCCCAATACTTGATGCCAAAATGAAAACCGTTCGCCCAGCCTTCGTTGTAATGGCGGATGACGTGTTCGCAAATGCGCGCCCACTTTGCCGGATCCTTGGGGGGGAAAATGCGGTATGCTTTGACCATATGCGCGTTTTCGATCGTTACGCCGAGGCGGAAATAAGGTTCGACCTTTGCAGCGATCATTTTGGAAAGGAGCTCATCTGTGAAAGCAAAATCATAAGACTCGGGATCGTTCTCGTCCGCGTCAAAATCACGGAAGAGATTTGGGATATCCACGAAAACGTTATTTGCATAAGCTCCGTATGTATCGTGAAGACGCGAATAAGGAATATTTGCCTCGGTCAGATAATGGAACATATCGTCCTCAACGCCGTTGTCACCTACCTCAACCGGGGGCTGACCGACAGCATGCATCGGTTTGACCTTGCCAATTATTTTGTCAAAATCAAAATTCAGTTTCATTTGTTTTCTCCCTGTATTTTTCATCCTCGCAAGCGTAGCCGAAGTACATCATCTCCCATACTGTGGGATCGTTGACTGTTTAGACAGTCTTGCCCTTCCCTTTAAGCAACCTCAAAAACTTTCCGTTATTAAAGCAGCTCGCTGAATTTGACGATATACCCGTCAAATTCGCTGCTCATTTCGTTTGTGTATTCCTTCGAGGAATCGTCGTAGACGCCGTAGACTTTCATACCTGCGATCTTTGCGGTACGACAGGCGCCGAGGTTATCGTCGAGGAAGGTGACTTCTTCGACGCTCTTGCCGAGTCGCTTTGCAGCCTCGACGTAGATCTGCGGGTCGGCTTTGGTCATATCGAAATCGTTGCAGGACCAAACGTTGTCGAAAAGATCGAAAAGTCCGAGGCGCTTGAGGCAGGGATCGAGTGTCAGATGCGGGCTTGCAGTCAGCACGTTGATGCTGTCGCCACGCGCACGGAGGGCAAGGAGAGTTTCGCGAACGGTTTCCTTTGCGGGGATATTGTTCGCATACTGCTCGTACATATAATCACCCATACGCTTGGTGATCTCCTCAAAGGTGAGAGGCATACCGAGCTCGAGGTAATACTTCGCCGTGCCGATGTAGCCGAGGGGGGTGATGATCTTTATTACGTCATCGGGATAAGGTGTGCCGGTTTCCTCGAGAATGCGGAGCATCTGCGAGGCATAGGTCGGCATCGAATCAACGAGAGTGCCGTCAAAATCGAAAAGGTAAGTCATTCTTATACTTCCTCAAAATCAACAGTCTTGCCGAGCTTATCAGACTCGAATGCAGCCTCGATGACGCGGAGAACGCGGCGCATCTGGTTGTGCTTGACGATCTGCTCTGCCTCGCCGCGGATAGCTGCGGTGAAGTTGCGGTAGTAATCGTGAACGTCGGAGTCCATACGTTCTATGTAGCTCTCCTCGAGAGTGTCCTCGGCGCGGGGAGCCATGGTCTTGGTCATACCTGCGGCGGTGACGACGGGCTTGACTTCGCCCTCCTCAACGGTCTTGCAGGAAATAACACGAGTGCGGTCGCGCCAATCGTTGATGATAGCCGCGCCTGCGGTACCGGTCATATAGAATCTGGGAAGCGAGATGAAGTGGTGAGTGCCGACCTCGATGTGACCGACGGTGTCGTCCTCGAAGATGATGTCGAGCTTGAAGCCGTCGTCAACTTCCTTGTTGGTGATATGTTCGCAGAGGCAACGCACCTGCTTGATCTTCTTGTCCTCGAAGATGAGAAGCATCTGGTCGATGAGGTGAACGCCCCAGTCATAGATCATTCCGCCGCCGTGCTCGGGCTTGCCTCTCCAGTCGCCGGGAACGCCGCGCGAGCCGTGGATCCTCGATTCACAGGAGAAAACCTTGCCAAGCTTGCCCGAAAGATAAGCCTCGCGCATCATACGGAAGTCGATGTCCCAACGGCGGTTCTGGTGAACGGTGAAGAGCCTGCCGCACTCGTTTGCAACGGCGATGACTTCCTCAAGCTCCTTCGAGTTGAGAACAACGGGCTTTTCGGTGATAACGTGCTTGCCCGCGCGGAGAGCCTTGATGGCGATCTCGGCGTGGACCTCGTTGGGAGTTGCAATGGTAACGAACTTGATCTCGTCATCCGCAAGAAGCTCCTCGAGTGTTGCATACGCGCGGATACCGTTGGTCTTTGCAAGCTCGACCTTCACGGGATTGATGTCGTAGATACCGCAAAGGTACGCCACGTCACTCTCAAGAATATATCTGGTGTGCCAGCCGCCCATTCCGCCGTAGCCGATGACGGCGCAGCCTGTTTTCTGTACGTTTTTAACTTCGCTCATAGTCTTTGCCTCACGTTTTCGTGGATTTTTTGGTTTTAGGCATAATATACCTATACACATAACATTATAAGACAAAATATGCTTTTAGGCAAGTCATTTATGGGCGTTTATTGGACAAATATTGCGATTAACGTAATTATACCGCAAAACCGTAGGGGACGGCGCCCTCGACGTCCCGCGACAGCACGATATTATTGCGTTGATTAAATTCAGAAAATATAATGTTATGTTCTTGATTCAATGCACAGCAATAATTTAATTTGGCTCGGGACGTCGAGGCGCCGTCCCCTACAGACACGTACTTTACTTTAACTTAATCCTCACATAACTCTCGCACGCAAAAGGAGCAAATCCGCAGACTTGCTCCTTTGATAAATTATTCTTCGCGTTTTCTTCGCATACTTCCGAGGACTGCGAGTGCAACCACCATCCCGCAGAGACAGAGGGCGATGGTGTCGAATGCATTGTCACCGGTTGAAGGTGCTTCGCAAACAGTATAGCTATAATCACTGTAAGAGCATAACATATCGGCAAAATCGGAATCAGCAATACGCCAACCATCCGCGGTCTTTTCAAATACACACTCGACAACTATATCAATATTTTCCGGTTCGATTGCTTTTTGACAATAGACCAAAGCTTTCGCGCGGTCGTCCGTTACCTCGGTAAGTTTAACTACTCCGTTTTCGGGAACGTAATAAAATCCGAGGTGTACCATCGTGTCATGTGCAGTAATCATCCTATAGCCGTAGTGTTCACTCATAATAAAAAGCTCAAAACTATTATTGTAATAATACTTCGAGCAATAACGCTCGGAAACCGCGTCAGTAAAAATGCCATGAGTATCATCAAGGAAGCCTTCATATGAACCGCCGGGGAGCAAATGCTCCATCAAGGTTAGATAAAGTTCTTCCCTTCCCTCAACCCAAACCAACCTCTCGAGCCAATCGTGATCATAGCCAAGACTCTCAGGAGCTTGGGCGTAACTCATATAATTTCTATAATAATTATTTGATAGCTTCTCCCTCGATGCAACCGCCGCATCGATCAGAGCTTTTGCATCTTTCTGTGTAAACTCCGCATCGGCAGCCAAAACGCTCGGCGCTAATGCTGAAAAAGCGCCAAAGCAGAAGGTGAGGGCTAAAATTAATGATAAAATCTTTTTCATCGTTTTACCGTCCTTTCTTGGTAAAAATTAAAGTATCTCTCTTTTGCGGCGAGCAAGGCAGATCGCCGATATAATTATTGCAATTCCGCCAAGGCAGAGGGCGATGGTATCGTATGCGTTGTCACCGGTCACAGGTGCTTCGCCATCAAAGCCCTCTCCTGTTATCAACATATCGACAAATTCACAATCGTCAAGCATCCACAAGGAATGTCCCTTTTTGAATTCGCACACGATTCCGGTGGGATAAGATGTGTTTCCGTATTTCAAGCCCAACCAAATAGCCACGCTCGCTTCCTTATCCGTAGATTCAGCTATCGCAATTCGAGTATTGCCCGGATCGTAAACAAATGCTATTGGAAATACACCGTTCACTGTGACATGATACTCATCCCCTACCTTTTCAGATACAGCCTTGCATCCCGAGGATAATTTTTCAACCGCCCGCTCCGTGCAGAATTCATAATATTCGTATTTGTCGATATTGTAATTCAAACCACCGATCACGGCGCGCAGTATTTCCTCAACGTCGGCAACCAAAAGTCCTCCACCCGAAGGATTCGCCGCATCGGGATTTTTTGCGCGGTAATCATCGAAATATGCCTTTTGGGTCGCCATTATAATGCTGAATTCCGACTCCGCAATTCTCCAACCGTCGGGGGTGTTTTCAAACAGACATTCGACAATGTCGTAGGTATAAGGTCTCGGACCGTCGCCGTGAAAGAATTTTACGGATACATTAGCTTTTGCCGTATCTGAATCTCCCGATACTATTTCAAATTCAACGCCCTCCGCATCGGGAAAAAGATACGCGCCTCGATAATTCAAGTAGCTGGTGGAAGCATATAAAACACCGTTCTCGTTTCTGTAGAACAGCGGATAAAGACCATCCCACATATTATCGCTCGGATTCACAGTACCATCCAGCTTGTAAGCATATGCCGTCGGAGCAGCCTCTTTGGTATAGATAGTCTCGACGTATTCGCACATTTTTTCATACGATCCGCCGGGAAGATTTTCCTCTTTGGCAAGCCAATAATATTCCCGTTCCGAATATTTTTCGCCGAATTTCACCTCTATTCTATATTCTTCCGAATTTTCGTGAATACGGGATTCTCCCGCTCTGACATTCCGGCAGAATTCATACGCCTTTACTATCAAGTCCTTCGCTTCACTTTCGCTGATCGTCTCGCTTTTAGCCGAAACACTCGGCGCGAATGCCGAAAAGGCGGCAAAGCAGAAAGTAAGAGCTAAAATGAATGATAAAAACTTTTTCATTGTTTTACCGTCCTTTCTTGGTAAAAATTAAAGTATCTCTCTTTTGCGGCAAACAAGGCAGATCGCCGACATAATTATTGCAATTCCGCCGAGGCAGAGGGCGATGGTGTCAAATGCGTTGTCGCCCGTGGGAGGTGCTTCGCCAACGGTGTATTCAAATCCGTCAACAGAGGTCACCATATCTACGAACGCGGAATCAGCAAGATTCCATTGGATAAGGGTGTCGAATCTTTCAAATTTACATTCAACATATATCGGAATAACCTTGCCGTCCTTTTTGAGGCCGCAATATACGCGCGCGGTGGCTTCTGTATCGGTAGATTCGATAACCTCTACCAATGCCTTATCGCGGTCATACACAAACAAAAGATCGTCCTCATCAAGTACAGCTATATATTCTGTACCGCCTTCAGTGATAAACATATCAAATTCATTGTCCCGATATGCTTTCAGCACGTGTTCTTTGACGAAATCATTATCCAGATAATATTCCCATGCATCATCAAGGAAATAAATCCCCGGCTGATATTCCACGTACCTCATCGTGTGCTTGGAACCGTCGGAAGCTGTGATCTCTTTTACGATTTCTTTAACTTCTTTTTGTGAGCTCTTGGCATAATCAACGTAATTCTGATAATAATTGCAATACCTTTCCAATATGTAATCGGCTATATAACCGTCAACAATATACTTTGCCTCGAAATCGGTAAGCTTGTAAACATCCGGATCGGTTTCTTCGGGGTTAAGTTGGCGATAGACAGAAAGTCCAAGCGGAGATGACGCCATCAAAACGCTGAATTCTGATTCTGCTATCCGCCATCCGTCCGCTGTATTTTCAAATTTACATTCAACAGTTCCGTGATACTGCGAACGGGCACTGTCACCGTGATAAAAACCCATGATAATAAACGCGGTTGCGCTTTTTGAGTCACCCGATTTTATTTTCAGATGTATTTCTCCATCGAACGATTCATAAAAATAACCGGGATCAGTTGCGGAAATAAATACGCTGTAATCCGCATAGTCTTTAAGCCCTTGTGCGTAAACCTTGCCGTTTTCTGCAACGTGGTAAATCGGCACAAAAATATTATCGTTCAAGTACGAATCATCGGAATCCTTTCGCCATGAATATGCCGAGATCTGGCGATCGTCGGCAACAAGATCATCGGTATATATCTCTTTAACGACCTCGCGCATCTCGGAATACGAGCCTCCGGGAAGCTTTGATTCATATACGGGGTAATAAAGTAAAGTTCTGTCAAGCTCCGAATTGTAAATGTTAAAGGCATCGTCCGACTGATAGTCAACAAGATTACCGTTATCTATCCAACTGTCAACAATGGCATCACAGTAGAATTCATATGCCTTTGCCACCAATTCTTTCGCTTCTCTCTCGCTGATCGTCGCGCTCTTTGCCGAGGCACTTGGTGCGAGTGCCGAAAAGGCGGCAAAGCAGAAGGTGAGGGCTAAAATAATTGATAAAATCTTTTTCATCGTTTTACCGTCCTTTCTTGATAAAAATTAAAGTATCTCTCTTTTGCGGCGTACAAGGCAGATCGCCGACATAATTATGGCAATTCCGCCGAGGCAGAGGGCGATGGTATTATATGCCGCATCACCGGTTTTGGGTGCTTCGGCGACGGTATACTCAAATTCGTCAGCCGAGGTCAGCATATCGACAAATGAAGAGTCTGCAATATACCATCGCGAATTTCTTTCATCCTTTTCAAATTTGCATTCAACGTATATCGGAACAACCTTGCCGTCCTTTTTCAAGCCGCAATAAACATACGCTGTTGCTTCTTTATCTGTGGATTCAATAACGCGGACAACAACATCATTAGGATCATACACAAACGAAAGCGCTTCCGCCCCCTCGATCACAGCCATATAAGTTATATCCCCTTCGGTTATGAACATATCAAACGAATTGTCGTGATACGCTTGAGTTAAAACCATCTTGTAAAACTCGTCGGTAAAATAAGCCCATCCAATATCATCTATACCTATATTCGGTAAATACTCAACATACCTCATAGTGCGCTTTGAGCCATCGGAGGCTGTGATCTCTTTTACTATCTCCTGGGCTTCCTTCTGTTCGTGCTTTACGTAATCAAGATAGCTTTCGTAGTAACCGCAATACATTTCGATCATATAATCCATTACAGTTTCGTCAATGGTATCCTTTGCCTCGGCATCCGTAAGCTTCAGGACCTCGGGATTGACTTTTTCGGGATTAGCCTTGCGGTAATCATCAAGTGCGGTTTTGGACGAAGACAAAAGTAAACTGAATTCGGATTCCGCAATTCTCCAACCGCGCGCTGTTTTTTCAAATTTGCATTCTACTGCTTCACAGAATGAAGAACGTGGACCGTCCGCCCAATAAAAGCTCATTGTTATGAGCGCAGTCGCACTTTTTGAGTCTCCCGAAATAATACTCAGCTGAACCTCTCCTTCGGAAGATCTATTGTATTGAAGGCTCGGTGTATAAATATATAAATTATGTGAAGAATTCTCTTGAAGCCCGTATCCGTAAACCTTTCCGCTTTCCGCAATATGATACATAGGCAAATTATGGGTCACACCGCCCGGACTTGAGCCCGAGAACTGATAAGCGAGTTCCGCGATTTTCTCGGTATAGATTTCTTTCGCCGCCTCGCGCATTGCGGAATACGATCCGCCGGGAAGCTTGGACTCATCTACCGGTCTGTAAATCAGCGTTTCGTCAATATGCGAGATATAAATCTCACAAATATCCTCGGATTTGTAATCAACAAGATTATCGTCCCAGTCATCTACTCTGGCATCACAGAAAAACTGATATGCTCTTTCCACCAATTCTCTTGCTTCCCTCTCGCTGATCGTCGCGCTCTTTGCCGAAATGCTTGGCGTAAGTGCACTCAAGGCAGCTAAAACAAAGGTGAGGACGAGGATCGTAGATATTAATTTTTTCATAGACTTTACCTCCTTTTCGGTTACCTCTACTTATATAGACACGAAAAAACCACTTTGGTTACACTTTTTATAAAAATTACCCTAATTTTATTTTATCATAAACAAAAAAGCAAGTCAAGAAATACTTTTTCCTGACTTGCTATTTTGTATTATTGCACAATTTTGATTATTCGGTTTTGGTTATGTTAAACAAAAACCGCTTCTTTCTGTCCACTGACCACTAATCACTGACCACTGTTCTCCGCAGGAGAATACACAAAGCTCCAAACTCGCCATTCGCCCTTGTAGAGGACCTGCAGAACGCTGATGCTGCCGGTGAGTGTATCTGTCTGCTGTACGCCTTCAACCGTTCTCGTGCGCGTTACGCTGAATTCAACGCGGCAGGAGAGGCTCTTTTCGGTGTATGCGACAAGATCGGTCGCGGTCTTTGAATCGACGGTGAAGGAATCGTACTTCGGCATCAGGTTGACGTCGCGGTAGGATTCCATCACGCCGACGTAGCCAGCCGTGCCCTCGATCATCTGCGCCTTGATAGCGTTGTAATTATCGTTGAAAGCCTTTTCGTTGGCGGGATCCTGCCAAGCACCGCCGCCGCAGATATATGCGAGATAGCTTTCGGCAAACTTTTCAGCCGCCGCAATGCGCTCGGCATCGAAAACGTCGCCCGCGGTGTAATCAAAATCGCATCTCATTTTGTAGCCCGAAACGCTCTTGCCCGCAAGCGGCAACTCAACGCCGCCAAGCTTTGCGGTCACGTTCGGCTCGGCAAGATAACCCGTGAGGGTGTATTTATCGAAATTCGGCACTCCGCCCTCGATAACTCCGAGCTCGGAGACCTCATATCTGCCAAGCGCGGTGAAACCGTAGGCAATGTCCTCGGCGGTCGCGGAGGTTTTATCGTTGGCGGCTATCGCCTTTCCGTTGACGAAAAGCTCTGCACCCGTGGGAAGGATGACTGTGAGAGTATACTTGCACTCCGCGGGGGTGTCGAACTTATAGTTTCCGCCCTCGTTCGACAGCAGCGCGACCTCGGTTTTGCCAATCTTCGCCTCGACCTCGACCTCGCCGAAGAGGTTGCCGACCGTCCAGACGCTGAGGCGTGGCAGAGTTCCCGTTCCGCCGTCGTCAAGCGCGCCAAGCTCGCCGTCGATCTCCGTGCGGCTTGCCCATTCCTCTGTGAGTTTGATTCCGCTCACGTATGCATCAACGCCGACGGGGACTGTGACGCTGATCGAATGCATTGCGCTTTCGGGGTAATAGAAGAAGTACTCGCCCTCGCCCATCTGCTCGCAAACAAGGCTCGCGCCTTCAAGCGTTGCGGAAAGCTCGGGGAGGAAATACACGTCATTGAAAACGTAGATGTCGCAGGGAGCAACATCGTGCCCCTTCTCCGCTATCGAAAGCGCGGGATATGTCGCTCGCTTTTTTTCCTTCATAGCGGGATCGATCGCCGCACCGTTGACGGTGAGTGACGCGCCCGCGGGGAGGATCACGCGGTATTCGGGGAATTCGACGCTGTCAAAGAAATCAATATCAAACTCAACGCGCACCGCCTGCCATTCACCCGTCGAGAAAAGACCGACTGAACTGTCGGAAATAACGAGCGCGGCGAAATGTGTGCCGTCCGAGAAGAGTTCATAAACGGGATATCCCTCCGCCGAGGGAGTAATTCTTCGCAGATACGTGATCTCGCCGAGCTCAAGCACGGGTGAGAGAACGTCGTAAGCTAACTTTGAGGCGTCCTCATAAGCGGGATAGGTATTCGGCAGATTCAATCTAAGCTGCTGACGCCAGCCCTCGATATCCTTTTCCGCGATATAATTTTCAACAAAAAGGTCGGCGCGACCCGCCTCGCGGATCTCGAAAAGCCGCCACGCGACAACGGTGAGGATCCCGATTACAAGTACTGCGGCGCTGAAATAAGCAAGCAGACCCTTGAGAAGCGCGTTCGCCTTGGGGTGCCTTCTTCTCTCCTTGCCCGCAAACTGCGCGTCAAGCCCGATGCCGATCTTGGAATTCACGTCACCGCGCTTGCCCGAGGTCTCGGACATTGATATGATATTTTTCACCTTACCGATCTCTTCGGGATTATTCTTGGGAAGATTGTTTTCCGACATCAGTTGGCACCTCCCTTCACTACAAGAGAGAATCCGTTCTCGCTCTTCGAGCCGAGCTGACCGATGCCGTCTGCGTAAAACGCGCCCTCGGCACGGATCGCAGCGGCACTTACAGCACCATACTCATACATAAGCGAAGCAAGCTCGGAATATGTGATACCCGAGGGATAGAACCCGCGGTCGTTTGCAAAAATGAGGATCAGAGAGCCGTCAGCCGCCTGACCGATAGCGGCGCGCGAGGAATAACCGCCGCCGAGAGAATTCTCGGGAGAGCCGCCCGCGATAAGCACGCGATCGACCGAAATACCCCAAAGGTAGCCCGAATTTGCCGCCTCATAAAGAGTTTTTGCGCCAATATCAAGCACTCCGTCATCACCCATCGCGCAGAAGCAGTATATCTCGCCGTCTTCGCCGCGATAGGAAATATAATCGCCGATGATAAAGGCATCAACATCGCCCGTAAGACCAAAGGCGTATTTTGCATCGGCAACACCGTCGTTTTTCTTGCCGAGAGCAACGTCATCGGGTGAGATTCCCGTAATGACAACGGCATCCCAAGCGGAAGATGCGTCATTTATATAATGAAGCTTTGTTTGATAATTCTCCGAGAGGCTGATCTCGCCGTTCTTCTGTGCGGGGGGCATATAGAAGAGCGAGGCTTCGAGCTCATCGGCACTGAAAAAGAGTCCCGCAAGTGGGAAACGCTTTTCTGCAAAAGTAGCGCAAAGGCGATCGGATTCCGACTTTGCGGGTCCCTTGGCAACAACAAAGGCGGCGCCCGCAAGAGCCCCGAGAAGTATGACGGCTGTAAGAAGGATCACAAGCGCGATCGCGAGCAACGCCTTCCCCGTTTTTTTCTTCCTTTTGATAACCTTTGACATATAGTCCTCCGAGCATATTATACTATTATATATTTTACAACAAAATAAGACAAATGTCAAGCAATTTATAAAAATAACGGCCGATCACTCAGCCGTTATCTCTTCGGTAATATTTTCTTCCTTTGGCATAAAAATGCCAAGTGCTGTCATCACGTTATCTGCGCCCGCATTCATAGCCGCCCGCGTTTGGGATTCGCAATCGGGGTTCCCACCGCATCCGAGAAGCACTCGGACCGAAAACTCGCGGCAGATCGCGCGCGTTCTTGAAACTCGGTCTGTTATCAGCGATTCCGCGGTCATAAGCGCGGGAACCTTGAGAGAACAGAGATCGAGCGCAAGGAAGCCGCATCTTTTGGTGATCTCGCTGAGCTTTCCTTGTGCCTCGGCGGCAACAAAGAAATCAAACGGGAGCGCAAGCCCGATGGCGGTGCCTCTTCCCTTTTGCTCATAGATATCCGAAATGAAGGAAATGCCTTCCTCCACCGCAAAATCGAAACCGACAAGAACGATCTCTTCGATTCCCGCGTCGATAAGCTCGCATATCAGCGCGATCTCGTAGGCTCGCATAATATCGCGGCTTGGCATGGGGAGTTCGGGGTGATCGATCTCAAAAACGCCGCAGATCGGTATTCTTTCGCCGTAAAAGCTTTTAATTTCAGCCAATCCATCTTCAAGCGATGTCTCACCCGTCACGTCGATGCCGTATTCAAGGCTGATGGGCGAGGAATAGGCAAGAAGCATCTCGCCGCTTTCCCTGTCCTTTTCGCGCAGGGTCAGAGAGATCGAATCGAATCTGATCGGTTCTTCGGGCACGGAAGTATCTTCCTCCGCGGTTTCTGCCTGCGTTTTGGTTCCTTCCGTTGCAAACTCACCGCCAAAGTATATTCCCATCGCGATCACTTCGTCGGGAGCGTTTGAGTAGTAGAGTTCTTCCTCCGTTGTCGATGCCTCGGTCGTGTCCTCGATCACCGCCTCCGCAAGTCCGCGAAGGTAGTTGCCGAGCATGACCGCAAGCACAAAAAGGATGAGCGCGGTGCAAACGAATATGACCGCCAGCTTTCCGCCCTTTCCCATCGGGGTGTGATGACGGCTTTTGAAGGATCTGCGCCTTCCGCCGCTGACTGTAGCCATTTATTCGATCTCCAGAATATTTATCGACTTGCCGTAATCGTTGAGGCTGAACTCGAGGCTCTCTTTATAGGAAGCAAGAACCTTGTTGAACTCCGAGCCGAGGATGTCGTCCTTGAAATCCTCATAATTCTGCTTGATGTAGTCGGCCTCGGGCTCAAGACGGAGGATGATATAATATCCGTTGCTTGCTTCAACGACGTCGCTGAGCTCGTTAATTTTGAGATCAAACGCCGCAAGCTCGTATTCCTCGCCGTAATCGGAGGTGTATCTTGCAAAATACTTGCCGTGGGTGGTGGTCATGGTGTAATCGGCGCAATGGATGCCCTTGAGCATTATCATCTCAAGCTCCTTGTTGTCGCTTGCCGCAAGCTGTGCCTGCAGATCCTTCGCCTTTGCGAGATTTTCCGCACTCACACCCGAAATGAAGATGTGATTGGTGCGAAGGAAATCATCCGATTTGAAATATTCGTCGATGTATTCGTCGCTGCTTTCAATTTCGCCAAGGTCGCGCACGAGGATATAGAAAAGCTCGTTCGCGCATTCCTCTGCGGCGCTGTAAAAACGGAAAAGATTGTCGGTCAGATACTCCGAAGCGAGCATCTCCTTATATTTCTTGAATCCGCCGCATTCGTCAACGACAAGCTCGACAGTCTCCTGAACTGCCTCAAGGATGGGCTTTTCGTTCATCATGAGCGCCGCACCGCCGCCAACGTAATAGTAGTCAGCCATCGCCTGAACGGCATAGTAATCGCTGACGATATTTTCGCTGACAAGCGACCAAAGCTCGTCCTTGTAGCTTTCCGCTTTAGCGGGATCTGTCCAGATGTCCTCGCCGTATTTGAGCGCCATATCTCTCTTGAAATTGAGAACGAGATAACGAAGCTCCTCGTATCTGACATCATATTTTCCTATTTTGCCGACAACTGCCGACTCCTCCTCCGTGCTCTTGATTGGCTTGACACCGCAAGATGTGAGGATCGCAGAAAGGCAAATAAGCAGAGCAAGCGCAAGTGAAAGACGCTTTATAACCTTGAAGTTCATATTTTTCTCCTATTGTATATAATAATCCAATTAATGATACCACATTTTTGTTACTCCAATATGAATATTTGAAAATTCATATAAAAATTTGCAAAAACCATTTGCAACCGAGGCAAATATATGATATACTATATATAATAAAAATCAAAGAGGACGTTTATCATGGAAGAAAAGAACAGAATATCGCTCTCGGCTCTTATCAAGGAATTCAAGCTTAAAGAAATATACCTTCCGCACCCTGCGGAGGAAATCTTCGTCACCGCGCCCGAGGTCGACCGCCCCGGACTTGCGCTTTCGGGTTTTCTCGATATTTTTGAGGAATCGCGTATACAGCTTATCGGCAACGCCGAGTACAGCTATATTTCAAATATGAGCGAAAGCCAGCGCGACGCCCGCATACGCAATTTTGTGGCAAAGAAGCCCGTTGTCATCCTCTATACCTCGGGACTTGAAGCATTCCCCGAGATGATAAAATACTGCGAAGAATACGAAGTTCCGCTTCTTTCGACCGAGGAGCTGACCTCCGCGACCATGGCGGCGCTCTTCGCCTCGCTCAACGTGCATCTCGCGCCCTGCATCACGCGCCACGGCGTACTTGTTGAGGTCTACGGCGAGGGTATCCTCATCCTCGGCGACAGCGGAGTCGGTAAATCCGAAACCGCGATCGAGCTTGTAAAGAGAGGCCACCGTCTTATCGCGGACGATGCCGTTGAGATCAAGAGAGTATCGAAAAAGGCTCTTGTCGGCTCGGCACCCGAGATCCTGCGCCACTATGTTGAGCTTCGCGGCATTGGTATCATCGACGTCAAGCGTCTTTACGGTATCAGCGCGGTCAAGGACACCGAAAAGCTCGACCTTGTCATCAATCTTGAATCCTGGGTTCAGGGCAAGATGTACGACCGCCTCGGTCTTGACGATCAGACCGTCAACATTCTCGGCATCGAGCTGCCCTCGCTGACCATCCCCGTCCGCCCCGGACGAAACCTCGCCATCATCCTTGAGATCGCGGCGATGAACAACCGCCAGAAGAAGATGGGATATAACACCGCCGAGGAGTTTAATAAGAGACTGATGGCGATGATGGGGATTGAAGAGTGATAAGTGTAAAGTGAAAAGTGAAAAGTTATGGTGAATTTCCGCCCGATTCGGGCGGAAATTTTCATTTTTATTAAAAAGGATGAAGTTTTGATCGAACTTTTTCAAAAGTTCGCGAATTCTTAAGGCAGCGCCTTAAGTCGCGCTCCGCAGAGCGCGAAACTTCCCTTGTGCTTCGGAATGGCGGCGCCCCGCCGACATTCCGAACATAAATGGCATCACCCTCGCGGTGATGCCATTTATGTTATATCAAGATTTTTTGTTATCCTCAAAGCAGCACACAAGGCGGATAGTATAAAGAACGGCATAATCAGAGCTTAATTGAGTTTAATATTAACCTAAAAAGGACTTCCCTACATTCGGGAAGTCCTTTTTAGGTTCGGAACGGAGACACCGTTCCGAAGCATTGTGGCGAAAGCTAAACTATTTGCCTTCGGCAAATGACGACTCTGGCTTGTCGGCTTACGCCTCCATTTTCCTACGGAAAACCGCCAGAGCCGCACTTTCGCATTTGATTCGAGACGCTGTCTCGAACTCTGCCACCTTTTAAAAAAGTTGGACAAAAACTTTCCGGCTTTTTCTCTCCAAATGGGGAGTTTTTTCTTTTTTATGCAAAACCCGTGATACTCTTGAGACTCACGCAGACTATCGGTTTCGGGATGAGACTCCCATCGGCGGTAAAATGATTGCGGTACAGACGGGAAAGCGAGGTCAGAATGTCCGCAAACGACCAAGGACCGCAGAACGAACCAAACCGTACCGCGCTCGAGGAAGCGGCAGATAACGGGAGCATCGTCAAGCTGTTTGACGAATATCTCGCGCTCTGCCAAGCCGAGGGCGCGGACGGAAAGCGCAAAAACGCGGGCAGGATACCGAACGTCGCAGGCTTTTGCAGATTTACCCGCAGCACCCTCTCCGATTTTGAAAGGCTTCGAAACACACGCCCCGAGGTTCACGGCGCGCTTTGCGCCGCTCTCGAGGACGAGGCTCTCAACTCGGAAATGTCCGCCTCCATCCTTTCGGTCTATCTCAAGCTCCGCCTGGGTTATTCGGGCGAGGAAAAGCAAGAAACAGGGATAACCGATACGGGTCAGCTCCGACTGATCTTCGACCATGACGCTTATGAAGACGGCGGATAGTGCACCCGAACGCGCGCTCCACATAAAAGGCTCGCCGAACAGCCGTCAGCGCGAATTTTTCGCCTGTCGGCAAAAGTACGTTGCCTATGGCGGAGCGCGCGGTGGAGGAAAATCATGGGCGCTGAGGCGAAAGCTTGTGCTTATGTGCCTGCGATACCCCGGACTTCGCTGCCTGCTTGTGCGAAGAACTCTCCCCGAACTCCGCTCAAATCATCTCTCTCCCCTGCTCGCCGAATACGGAGCGATCCTCTCTTACAGCGAGCGCGACAAAGAGCTGACCCTTGAAAACGGGAGCCGCATCACCCTCGGCTACGCCGCCTCGGAACGCGATGCACTCCGCTATCAGGGTCAGGAATACGACGTCATAGCCCTCGACGAGGCAACGCAACTGAGCGAATATCAGTTTTCGATCTTCAAGGCCTGTCTGCGAGGCACGTCGGACCGCCCAAGGCGGATCTATCTCACCTGCAATCCCGGCGGGATAGGACACGCCTGGGTCAAAAGGCTCTTTATCGACCGCGAATACCGCACGGGTGAGAATCCCGATGATTACGCCTTCGTCCCCGCAACCGTTTTCGACAACGATATCCTCACCCGCGCCGATCCCGACTACGTGCGGCGGCTGGAATCCTTGCCGACACGCTTGCGCGAGGCTTGGCTTTACGGAAAATGGGACATCTTCGAGGGGCAATTCTTTACCGAATTCGATGAGGCTCGTCACGTATGCGCCGCCACAGCCATCCCGCGCGCTTACCACACGATCGCCGCCTTTGACTACGGTTTTGATATGCTCGCCGCCTACATCTGCATCTGCGACCGAACGGGCAGGGTCTACGTCACCGACGAATTCTGCGCCCCGAACCTGACGCTCGGCGAAGCCGCAAAAAAGATCAGCGAGCTTTGCCGAGGGAAGGGTGTGGAATTTGCCGTTGCGTCACCCGACCTTTGGAACCGCAGGCAGGACAGCGGAAAAAGCGGATTCGAGATCATGCAATCCGCAGAAGGTATGCCGCCGATGCGTCCTGCGGATGACAGGCGCATTCCCGGATGGAGAGTTGTCCGCGAATATCTTGCCGACCGTGATGACGGCACCCCCGGCTTACTCATCAGCGAGCGCTGCCGCGAGCTGATAAGATGCCTGCCCGCCCTGCTCTTCGACAAAAACCGCACCGAAGACGCCTCGGGCGAGCCGCACTCGGTCACCCACTCGCCCGAGGCGCTGAGATACGCTCTTATGAGCCGTTTCGCCGCAGCCGAGGAGGGTGGTCACAAATTCCGATTCAGAAATGATCGATCAAATTCATTTTTTGACTGAAAAACAACGTCTGTACCGCGTCAAAAAATGAAAATACAACGAAAGGAAAAAACATGAAGAGCTTCAAATTCAAAAATGCCCTCGGCGTTGAGCGGATGTATGAGGATGGCTTTGGCGGCATAGACCGCACCCGGCAGCGGGGGAATTGCTATCTTACCGAAAACCTCGATCTTGATGCCGACGGCTCGCTGAAGACGAGAGCGGGCTACGCCTCGGTTGCCGAGTATCAGGGCAATCTGCGCGCAAGCTTCAATTTTGCCGACAAGCTATACTCCGTTATAGGCGATTCGCTGATAATCACCGACATCGAAAGCGGCAGCTCCGAGAAAGTAGGCGATCTTGCTAACGCCGAGGGAGAAGCGGATATCTTCTGCTTTGGCGGAAATCTCTACGTCCACGACGGGCAAGTCTTTTATTACCTGAAAGACGGAGAGCTTATCCTTGTTGAAGGCTATGCGCCCCTTTACGGTATCGGATGGCATCCAAGATCCTGCGGTGCGATAAACGAAGATCTGAATCTTCTTTCTGATCGCATACGAATATCCTATTCGGTTACGTCAACGACCAACAGATTCAACCTTGGTATCAACGCAGCATCGATCGACAGGGTCGAGATCAACGGAACTGAGGTTGACCTTGCCGAGAACAATATTTATCTTGACGAGGAATATCCATCGGTTGCGCACACCATCTCGCTCACCGGAACGATGAATGTCACATTTTGGCTTACATTGCCGCCTGAGTCTTCGGAATCAAGCAGAATGAAGCAAGCCGCCAAAGCATTCGTTTTCGGCAATAACGGCGGCGAGCGGCTTTGCCTTTATAATCCCGGAATCTCCTGCAATCTGTATTCATCCGTGCCGGTCAGCAGAAGCGCACATTCCTACTCACAGCTTACAGCACCGAATGCCATCCCCCTTTACGTCCCCGTATCATCTGCACTTTGCATCGGAAGCGGAGCTTATCCGATAACAAACATTGCTCATCATTACGGCAGAGGGATACTTTTCACCGAAAAGGATGCCTGGTTCATCGATTGGAACGGCGACGAAGCAAATACCGAGGCTCTGAAGCCGCAAAGCTTTCTGCTGAATTCAGCGATCGGAGCCGAATATATCCCCAGCTCCGCATATTTCGACAACGACCCGATAACATACTTTTGCGGCAGACTTTGGCGCTGGCATTCTCAATCGGGCGTTCGCGACGAGTGCAGTGCTTCGATGCTGTCGGATGAGGTATCGGCTCTCATCCCCAAAGATTCGGAAAAAATATCAATGCTTTCTCTGCCGCAAAAACAAAAGATCTTCATCGCAGACGCCGAAGACAGCGAGGGCAGGCTCCTTATTTACGATCTGGCGCGGAAAGCATGGACCGTCTATCGCGGGATCTTTGCCGAAAGGCTCTTCCGCTACGGCAATCTGCCCGCATTCTCAAGAGGTGGTTGCATATACGTATTTTTCGACGATCTCACGAATGACAACGAGTCGGACGAAGTGTTCCCGATCAAATCAAAGCTTGTAACTCACTTTTTGGATTTCGGATGCCCCGAGAAAACAAAAAGGAGCGCCGCCGTGGTGCTCGAATACGATCTTTCGGGCGGGAGCGGCACATTGACTCTTGAAACCGAAAAAGGCGAGCGTGTGACGGCGCCCCTTCACGGCAAGGCAGGCGGAGGACGCGAGCAATTCTCTTGCCGCATACCGATGCCGCGATTCAAAAAGCTTCGTTTGATCGTTGAGACAGACTCGCCCGCCGTCATTTACAGCGTCATTCTTTCAGCAAAGTAAACAGAGGAGGAACAATGACCAAAACATCACAAATCAAGACCTGGCGGCAGTATGAAGCCGGTAGGAACTACAAAAGACAGATCGGTCTTTACTCGCGAATAGCCGAAAACGAGCGGTTTTACCGAGGCGACCAATGGCGCGGCGGCGAAGGACTTCCCAAACCCGTCTTCAACGTCATCAGCCGTATAGTTGATTATCTCGTTTCAAGTGCCGCCGTCGGCGACGTCAAGATAACGTATTCGGACGAAAACCTACCCTTCGCGCCAAATTCCGCAGAAGCGGAAAGGATCAGAAAGGCAATCGATCTGCTCACCGAAAACGCCGCATACCGTTGGGAGCATTCGCGTCTGCAAAGCGTGATCTACAGTCTGCTTTACGACGCAGCTCTCTCGGGCGACGGACTTCTTTACTGCTCCTGGGACGCCGATTCACGCGGATGCGACGGTTGGATGGGCGACATCGTGACTGAAACGCTCGATTCCGCCAACGTCTTCCCCGCCGACGTCACCAATCCCGACATTCAGTCGCAGGATTACATAATCATCTCGGGCAGAGCAAGCGTCGATCAGCTTCGCCGCGAAGCTCGCGCCGCGGGAGTTTCCGAGAAGGATTTATCCAAGATCACCGCCGACGGCAAATTCGAGCTTACCGAAAAAGGCGCGGGTGAGCTTGCAAAATACGAGCCCGAATATGAGGGCGGCGAGGAACGCGCGACCTACCTCATCAAATTCTTCCGCGAAAACGGCAAGGTAGTGTTTGAAAAATCCACCCGCGACTGCCTCATCAAGCGTATCGTAACGCCCTGCAAGCTTTATCCCATCGCTCATTTTTCCTGGCAAAAAGCTAAAAACTGCTTCTTCGGCAATTCGCCCGTGAGTTCAATGATCGCCAATCAGAAATACATCAACCGTGCATACGCAATGCTCATGAAGCACATGACCGACACGGCGTTTTCAAAGGTCATCTATGACCGCACCCGTATTCCCGAATGGACAAACGAGATCGGCGAGGCGATCGGCGCTGTTGGCGGAGGCAATCTTGCCGATGCGGTAACCGTGGTCGGCACGGGCAAGCTCGAGGAGGGCTATCTCGAGCTGATCGAAACAGCAGTTGCGATGACAAAGGAGCTTGCGGGAGCGACGGACACCGCACTCGGCAACGTCAATCCCACCAACACAAGCGCGATCCTCGCACTTCGCGAGGCATCCATGCAGGCGCTTGAGCACGTTCAAAGTGCACTTTATCTCTGCCTCGAGCAAATGGCTTGCATTTGGGCAGATATGACGCTCTGCTTCTGCCCCGACGGCAGACCTCTTCGCACTCGCGACGGTTTTGGCAAGATCTTTCCCTCAAGCCTTCATTCCCTGCTTCTTTGCGCGAAGATCGACGTTTGCGATTCGGCTCGCTATTCCGCATCGGGAACTTTGAGCGTGCTCGACAAGCTTCTCGAAGGCGGTCACATCAGCACAGCGGAATATCTTGACAGACTGCCCGAAGGACTCGTTCCCGAACGCAGAGTGCTTGCAGAAGCGCACAGAAAGGAGGTCCACGATGGACGAAACGATTGATCTGATAACCGAAGAAGTACTTGCGGAGGAAGCCGACACGGTCGAACCCGATCTTCACACCGAGCTTGATGACTTGCGTGCAAAGCTTGAAAAAGCCGAGCGTGCCGCCAGAGAGATCACCGAGGGGTGGCGCGAATTTACCGAGCTTTACCCCGATGCGGATATCTCCACGCTTCCCGATTCCTTCAATGCCGCGCTTGAACGCGGAATACCTCCCGCCGCGGCATACGCGCTTGAGCTTCGCCGTCGCGAGGTGGAACAGATCAAGATCGCGCGTGCATACCGCAAAGCACGCGAGCAATCCTTCGGCAGAATAGAAAGTGCCGAGGACAGCCTCTATTCCCCCGCCGAGGTTCGCGCAATGAAACCCGCCGAGGTCAGAAAAAACATCGAAAAGATCCGCCGCTCAATGAAGAGCTGGCACTAAAACAAAAAATTCAAAATAAGAAAGGAACTTAAATAATGTCACTTACAAACTTTATATCTACCGTATGGAGCGAAACTCTTCTTTCCCAGATGGACAAAAAG
Source organism: Clostridia bacterium (assembly GCA_017415485.1). GTDB lineage: Bacteria > Bacillota > Clostridia > Oscillospirales > CAG-272 > CAG-390. The sequence continues at coordinate 43,780 of JAFQGP010000075.1, read as the reverse complement.
TACATCGCCGTCGCAAACTGCAACCGTGAGTTTGAGGGCGAGATCAAAAACCGAGGCGACCGTGTAAAGATCTGCGGCATCGGCGACATCAACGTCTTTGACTATACCAAGAATACTGATTTCGAAACCGGCGCGCAGGAGCTTTCGGACGGCGTCAAGACAATGAGGATCGATCAGGCGAAGGCATTCAACTTCCAGATCGATGACATCGACCGCGCACAGAGCGAGCCTAGACTCATGGATGCCGCTGTAAAGAATGCCGCGGCAGCACTTGCAAACACAGCGGATCAGTACATCTTCTCCCTTTGCGCCTTTGCGGGATCCAACATCGAAGCCACCGCAAACGTGGACAACATTCTCGGTCTCATTATCGACGCGCGCACCAAGCTTCTTGAAAACAACGTCTATGATCCGGGCGATATCGTCGTTGAAGTATCCCCCGCAGTCGGCGCGCTGATCCTCAAGAGCAAGATCAACGTCTCCAACAACGATACCGCTCTCGAGGCAGGTTGCATCGGTTACGTTGCGGGCTGCAAGGTATACGTTTCCAACAACGTTGTTGTCGCAGAAAACGTACACAAGTGCGTGGCTCGTTCCAAGCGTGCCATCGCTTTCGCCGAGCAGCTTTCCGAGATCGATGCTTACCGCCCCGAAAGACGTTTTGCAGATGCCGTTAAGGGACTTCACCTCTACGGCGCGCAGGTCATCTATCCCACCGAGATGGTAAGACTCGACCTTACCGTTGCCGCGTAAGTCCCGAAAGGCAGGTAAAGAATGACCCTGCAAAGCGTTTACGATACCGCCCTGCGACTTATCGGCGAGGTGAGCGACTCGATCTCCGAGTCCGAGCTTGCGGAGCGCGCACCTTACATAGGCGCAGCGCTCTGCACCGAGGCGGCGGCGCTCGACAGAGCCTACCGCAAAGCCTTTGGGCTTGATGAAGCCGAGCCCTTCCCCGCTCTCTTTCTCAGCCTCGATTCGGATTTTCCCCTTTCCGACCGATTCGCGCCCGCCGCGGCATATTATATGGCAGCAATGCTGATCCTCGACGAGGACACCGAGCTTTACGAAAAGCTCTTCGACCGATGGTGCGACGCCCTCGCCGCCATCTCCGCCGAAATCCCCTTCGTTAAGGGCTCCACGGCTGACGTATATCCCGATTAAATAATCAAAAAGCGGATACTCAATTTCCCGAAAGGGGTTGAGTATCCGTTATTTCTTTATATGCAAACAATAAATTCCTCAATATTGTGAACCGTGGAAACGACGGTATGGGCGTCTTTGCCGAGGACTTCATCGGTGAGGTATTCAGCTTCGATGCCTCTTTTTTGCAAGCGGGCAAGATACTTTGCCGTGTCCTCAACTCGTTTGAAGGATTTTTCAAATCTCGCGGGGAAATCAAGCGTTTTATATCCGTGTTCAGTATTTACCGCTTCGGTGATCTTTTTGCCTATTTCGGCAAAAAGCTCGGAATTGTCGCGGAATTCGGCTTCATTTCGCGAGATCTCGTGCTTTGTGATGACGGTAACGATCGACTCCACGGCGTGTTTTGCCTGCGAGCACGCGATATTACCGCCCGCGAAGAACACAGAGGGCTTACCGTGCGATGCGGCGATATAGGCGTCCATATCGATCTCGCCGATATATTTGCCGTTCAGCTTATAGAACTGCACGGTCTTACTGCTCATAGTATGCGCCAGCACGCCGCCGAGGGTGCCCTCCATTGCGTGATAGCCGAAGTAGCAGACGCAGTCGTAGTCATCGGCAAAATACATTCTCGGTTTTGAAAGGTCGGGATCAAGGAGCATGATGCGCGGGTCGAGGTCTGCGGGATCGATATTATGACCGCCGCCGTGGTTATCCCAAAGATCAACTCGCTCGGCACCCGCGCGGAAAAGGGCATCAGCCGCGGCGTTGATCTCAAGAGCGGCTTGCGATTTTGCGATCTTCCATTCGTCGGTGTCCTTTGAGAGTGCTTCGTAGGGAACGCCCTTGACGTTATTTACGCCTTCAAGATCGAGGGCGAGGAGGATTCTTTTATACATAGTTACACCTCATAGTATAGTAGTGAAGGATTAAACCCACCCGCGAGGGGTGGGTTTAATCCTTCCGAACCGCCTGCGGGGCGCAGGCGGTTCGAAGCACAAGGGGAATTTCGCACTCTGCGGAGTGCGACTTAAGAAACTTTTTTGAAAAAAAGTTTCTTAAGAATTTCCAAAAAACTTTCCGCTGTTGTTCGGATTATGCCCAAGAAATCGTTCTCGGCTTATCCTCTGTCATTACGATGGGAGCAAGCACAGAAATCGCCTTGCGGAGTCCCTCGTCGACTGTCATAATGCTATCCTCGTGCTCGATGGAGATAGCTCCGTCGTAGCCGCAGAGGCGGAGGTTGGAGATGATATCTCTCCAATAAGACTCGTTGTTACCGAATCCGACTGCGCGGAATACCCACGCGCGGTTAAGCTCGTCGCTGTAATGCTTGGTATCGAGAACGCCGTTCTTTGCGGTGTTATACTTATCGACCTTGGTATCCTTCGCGTGGAAGTGATAGATCGCGCCCTTGAGCTCGCGGATAGCGGCAACGGGATCCATTCCCTGCCAGATAAGGTGGGAGGGGTCAACGTTTGCGCCGATAACGGGACCGACAGCCGCGCGGAGCCTCAGGAGTGTTTCGGGATTGTATACGCAGAAGCCGGGGTGCATCTCGAATGCGATATGCTCAACGCCGTGAGCAGTCGCAAATGCGCCCATTTCCTGCCAGTAAGGAATTACCTTCTCGTTCCACTGCCATTCAAGAATGGTGAGGAAGTCATCGGGCCAGGGGCAGGTTACCCAGTTGGGGTACTTCGAGCCCTCGCTGTCGCCGGGACAGCCCGAGAAGCCGATGATAGTCTTAACGCCGAGCTTTTCTGCAAGAAGGATAGCCTCGCGGAAGTCCTTGTCAAACTGCGCTGCGATAGCCTTGTCGGGATGCAGGGGGTTGCCGTGGCAAGCCAGCGCCGCGATCTCGACGTCGAATTTCTTAAAGGTTTCAACGAAAGCGTTGTACTTTGCCTCGTCGGCAAGAAGCTCTGCGGGATTGCAATGAGCCTTTCCGGGATATCCGCCCGCGCCAACCTCAACGGTATGTACGCCAAGCGAGGTAAGGATCGACAAAGACTCCTCAAGAGTCTTGTTTCCGTAAAGATTTTCAAGAACACAAAGTTTCATGTTTTTTCTCCTAAATATAATTATTAATTTCTTATATCAAGCGCAAATCTTTCGTCTATCATAGCAAGTTCTGCGCCTTCGCGGGTGAAAATATCTCTGAACACTACCCTGTCAAGGGTGTCGCATTCGCGCATACATCTGAAATCAAGCGCGCAGCCGGGATAGTCCGTGCCGGGGAAATTGAGCTTATTTTCATCGGGATGCCCCGCCGAGCCGTTGTAATGGATATTTTCGAACACGACATTCTGCATCGTCACGCCGCCTTCGATCATGCATCCGACCCAGGATCTGCTCGGCATTCTGAAGGTCGAAACCGCCGCCATTGACGTACCGCCCGCGTAAACGTCGCGGATCGACGAATCCTTGAGCGTTGCGTTGACAAAAACGGTGCCTCTGCAGAGTGAATACACTCCGCGGACGTTGATCTCATAGGTTTCTCCGAGCACCGAGGGTCGGCTTCGGAAATAGTTATTTTCACCGATTCGAACTACTCCCCAAGGCCCGTACTCGCCGCCGACGTCGGCAATATTCTCGATCGATATGCGATAAAGCTTCGAGCCGTCCTGATTTCTCAGAGCCACGACCGACTGGCGGGTGTGCGCGCGAACGTTACGGATGGTTACGTCGTGGATGTCGATATCACCGTCCTCGGGCACGAGATCCTTGTCTGAACCAAGCGGTAGTGCGGTCAGCGCGACAACGTCATCGCCCGTTCTGCCCGTGATATTTTCGATAAGTATATCCGAGCAGCCAATGCGAAGGTTGATCCCATCCTGATTCGGTATCTTCACGCCGTTGAAAAAGCTCAAGTTTGAGAGCCTTCCGTGCTTACAGCAGATCTGATTGATCGCCCACCAGCGCATATTGATGCACTTGAAATTTTCAAGCACGTAATCTTCCACGTGTTGAAGCAGGACGAAATTGTTGAACCGCACGTGCGGACGGCCGTCGAGGCAAGACGTTTTCTGGTTGAGATCGTTGCCCTTACCGCCGTCGAGCACGGCATTGCCTCTGCCGATTATGCGAATACCGCGCTGAATTCCTTCCGAAGAAAGCGACACATCGGTATACATATTCTTGTTTCGGAAGATATTCTCATAAACACCCTCGGCGAGGGTGAGGTGACAGTCGTCAAGAATAACGGTAATATTGGAAGGAAGCAATATCGAACGGCATATAGTCCATTCGTCAAGTCCCGTTCTCTCGCATCTGCGAGGAATGATAACTGTTCGGACTTCTCCGTTTTCCGCGGCGTTGACCGCATTCTGTATCGATTCTGAATCGTCTTTGCCCATAAATCGCGGGTCGTTGGGGTTAAGGTAGTATTCCATTGTTACTTATTAAGCGCTTGGTTTAGCTTTACAAGCTGTCTTGCAAGCGTCTTCGATGCCTGAACTGCTACAGAACCCCAGTTTTGGTCATCGGATATAGCCTTTCTGAAGTTATTCTGACCGATAAGCTCATCCGAGAAGAGACGTCCAACATCATAGGTGACGTTTTCTCTTATCAAATCATACATAACTCCCGAAACTGAATCGGAAACGTATCTTGTCTTGAGAGAAAGCTCAAATACCGCGGGGGTTACCTGTCGGTAGCCTTCCGAAGCAAAACACTCGATGAAGGCAGATGCCATTTTCGGATCGCCAATATCCGATGCGATAGCATAAAGGGTGAATGGATTGCCCATTACGGTAATATATTTTTCCTGATCTTTGTCATACTTGGGACAGGGAACAACCGAGAATGTAACATCTCCGTATTTCTTAGCCAACGTATTATGCGAAACTCTCGCGCGTTCGATCATAAAAAGGGTCCTTCCCTGCCCAAACGCGTCCTGATGTGTAACTTCGGATGTGAAGATTCCGTCATTGCTCTTGTGAAGCAATTCTGTCAGCATATCAACGGTATTAGCTACACGCTCACCGGTGAATGAAGGAGATTCAATGATCTCTCCGCTTTCGTTGCGTTCGCATATCGTTGCACCCGATCCGTAGAACCAAGGGTCAACATGAATACGCGAGGTAACGTAGCCAAACACATCGCCCGATTCCTTTGTGCAATTCTTTGCTCCGTCTCCGTCGTCCTTATATACACCCTTGCACATTTCGATAAACTTTTCATAAGTCCAATCGCCGGATGGAACGACCTCCTGAGGGTTCTGAAGATTATATTGAGCAAGAAGACCGTTTTGCACATAACAAACATACATCATCTCAAGCGCATTTCGCGAAATATCGCCCGACGCAAAATAGAGATTATCACCGAAAGTAGCCTGTTCGAGCAACAACTGACTCCACCAAGGCTGTTCAAAATTGAGATACTCGCATTCCTTGTCAAGCATATTATAAAGATATCCGCTCGAAGCACATTTTGCTATGGAGATCGAATAACCCGCAAGAATATCAAATTCTTTCGCATTGGTGGACACAGAGTTATTTACATAAGAGTTCCAAGAAGAAATATTTTCCGAATTGCCTTTAACACGTATAAATGACAGTGTAACTCCAAGCCTTGATTCGACCTTTGCATTTCTGTCATAGATAGACTGATCAACAATATCTCCGCCAAGTTCCTCGTAAGCGATGAAAAACTCTTCATGCTCAACGTCATCCCAAACCAACAGGTTGATAGTTTTACCTCCGTAGTCCAGATCAGCAGGAATGTCGTCTTTCAGATATCCCTTCGAATCATAACGCGGATCGGAGGTCGTTTCATCTGCCGGAGCTTGAGTGTTTGCTTGGGGAGTTTCTGTTGTAATTTCCGGATCAGGATGATCGGCGCAGGAAGTGAAAACAAATGTCATCATGATCATAGACATTACAAGAGCAATAATACGATTACATATATTATTTTTCATTTCTATTCTCCTTCTGTCCATCGAGTTGACCTGCTTTTACGAATTAAACTATTGTTTTAAAATCTATAGATATCTCCCGTCTTAGCCGAAGTATAGATACCTTCAAGAATTCTTGTTACGGTATAAGCCTGCTCGGGAGTGACGAGGGGAGTGGTATCGTTTACGATAGCCTCGATCCAGAGCCTTGCCTCGCGGTCGGCGGGGGATTCGTTGCCGTGGCCGTCGAAGAATGCCGCGCCCTTGGCGTCAAGGTTGGGCTTGAACTCATACTGCGCGTTGTGTGCAACGCCGTTGATGCGGAGGCCATTGTTCATATCCGCGCCTGCAAGAGTGCCGCAGAAGGAGGTCACAGCCTCGCGGGGGTCAGCCACGTTGAGTGCCCAAGCGGATTCAAGATTGATTGTCGCGCCGTTTTCCATAACAACGAAACCGAACGCGGAATCCTCAACAGTAAACTTCTCGGGATCCCAGTTGCCCCACGCGTTGCCCTGATGCTCGGGATCGCCCTGCGAGAGCTTGTGGTACGCGGTACCGACGCAATACTTGGGCTTATAGTTATTCAGCATATAAAGTGTGAGGTCGAGCGCGTGGGTTCCGATGTCGATCAGAGGACCGCCGCCCTGCTCATATTCGTTGAGGAACACGCCCCAGGTGGGAACTGCGCGGCGGCGAAGAGCGGTTGCCTTCGCGTAGTAGATATCGCCGAACATACCGTCGTCAACGAGCTTCTTGAGGTAAACGGCATCCGCGCGGTTACGTGTCTGATAGCCGATGGAGAGCTTCTTGCCGGTTCTTTCAGCGGCGTCGAGCATCTTCTTTGCCTCAACCGAGTTGATTGCCATCGGCTTCTCGCACATTACGTGCTTGCCTGCCTCGAGGGCGTCAACTGTGATGAAGGAATGCGAACGGTTGGGGGTGCAAACGTGAACCACGTCGATGGTCTCGTCAGCAAGGAGTTCCTTGTAGTTTTCATAAACCTTTGCATCGGGAGTTCCGAATTTTGCGGCAGCCTTTTCTGCCTTATCGATTACGATGTCGCAGAAAGCGACCATTTCAACGTTCTTCAGCTTCGCGAGAGAGGGCATATGCTTGCCGTTAGCAATGCCGCCGCAGCCGATTATACCAATTCTTACCTTATTCATAATAATTACAGTCCTTTTATGTTTTTAGTTGCCGGAGATAGCAATATCCGAGAACATTACGTCGGGAGCACCGAAGCTCGAACCTGTGCCGAAGCTGAGGTTGTTTGCAATTGCGGTGACCTTGAAGATGAGCTTGTAGAAGTTGTCCGCAACCGTGATATTCTTGACAGCGCGGGTCTTCTTGCCGCCCTCGACGAGGAATCCTGCCGCCTGGAGCGAGAAATCGCCGCTGACAGCGTTTACGCCTGCGTGCAGACCGCTGAGATCGGTGATATAAAGTCCGTCGCCGAGCTTTGCGAGAAGCTCTTCCTCGGTAAGCTCACCGGGCTTGAGATAGAGCCCCTGAACGCCGATGCCCTTTGCGCTGGTCGCGTTACCGGTGGTCTCGGTGTCGAACTTCTTTGCGTACATACGGTTATAAAGGAGGGTCTTGAGCGTACCGTCCTCGATTACGCTCTTGGTGTAGACCGCTACGCCCTCTGCGTCGAAGGGGCAATGACCGAACTTCTTCTCGTGGAAGGGGTCATCGATGAGGGTGACTATGTCAGCCGCAACCTTCTCGCCTTCCTTGCCCGCGAACATCGTGGTCTTGAGGAATGCCGAACGCGCCGAGAAAAGTCCCGAGAATACGCTGATAATCGAGCGCATTGCGCCGCGTTCCATAATGATATTGTACTTGCCCGAGTCAACGGGCTTGCCGCCGAGCTTTGCAACTGCGCCGTCGTATGCGAGCTTGACGAGCTCATCGTTCGAGATCTCGTCCGCAAACTTCATTTCGTAGTTCTCTTCCGCGTCGTCGCCGTCCTTGACAGCGGCAACTGCGCCCTTTGCAACGTAGCCCGATTCATAATCGAGATCAAGTCCCGCGGAGTTGAAGAAGCTCGACTCGGATGCAGAAACCTGCATGAAGCTCTGCGAACCCTCAACTACCTTCTCGCAAGCCATGATCTTGGTCTGCATATCCATAGTTTCCTTGATCATCTCTTCAGCGGAGGGAATGACGACTTCCTTCTTTTCAACTTCCTTATATTCGGGCGAGCCCTCGAAAAGTGGAACCTCGTCCGCGTCGTCAACGACAAGCGCGCTTTCGCAAGCGCGGCGAACGAGCTCTGCAGCCTCCTCGGGAGTTACGATATTGCCCGAAGCATAGCCGCTCTTTCCGCCCTTGACGCATCTTACGCTGATGCTCTTGCTCTTGTCATAAGTAACCGAAGAAATATCGTCCTTAAGTGCCTCAACAGCCGCGCTGGTGGAGGAACCCATTTTTACTTCATAGCCTTCAGCACCGTAAGCCTTTGCAGCCTCGGCAACGGCGTTTTTAATAGCATTTTTCATTATCTTGACTCCTTTCGCTTACTTGCTTCCGCCAACGGTGATGTCCGAAACGCGGATGAGGGGCTGTCCTACGTCTGTGGGAACAGAGCCGCTCGAAGATCCGCACATACCCTGCGCGGTCTCCATATTCTGACCGACCATATCGATCTGCATCAGGATTTCGCTACCGGTGCCGATCAGCGAAGCGCCCTTGATGGGCTCGCAGATCTCACCGTTGCGAACGATGTAACCCTCTCTTACGGCAAAGTTGAACGCGCCGGTGAAGGGGTTGACGGATCCGCCGCCCATTGCTGCTGCATAAATGCCGTTGTCGATAGACTTGATGATATCCTCGTTCTTGTCGGGGCCGTTTGCGATGTAGGTGTTTGTCATACGCGAGGTGGGCTCGTAGGAGTAATCCTGACGGCGTCCGCTTGCTGTGGAGGGCATACCCATTCTGCGCGAGCCGAGGCGGTCGATCATATAGGAGGTGAGGATACCGTCCTTGATGAGGGTGCGCTTGATCATCGGCATTCCCTCGTCGTCGATATTGCAGGAGCCCCAACCGTTCGGGATGGTGCCGTCATCGATCGCGGTGACCTTGGGGTTAGCGATCTGCTGACCCATCTTGCCCGCCATCTGCGACATTCCGATACCAACGCTTGTTGCCTCGAGAGAGTGACCGCAAGCCTCGTGGAAGATAACGCCGCCGAAGCCGTTGCCGATCGCAACAGTCATCTTACCCGAGGGGCAAGGAACTGCCTTGAGATTTACCATAGCCTGACGCGCCGCCTCTTTGCCGACTTCCTCAGGATTTACAACGCTGTCAAAGAGCTCCCAACCCATGCTTCTGCCGGGGTTCGAACCGCCGGTCTGGTTCTCCGAGCCGTCGGATGCAACCGCAGAAACGCTGATTCTGGTTCTGACCTGTCTGTCGCCGGTGTAAAGACCCTCGCTGTTTGCAACGATAAAGTTCTTCTCGTTCGAGGAAATGCCGCCCGATACCTGAACGATCTCGGGAGCGTACTCATAAGCCTTGGTGCAAGCCGCACGAAGGAGCTCGGCTCTTACAGCCGCGGGAACGTCGGAGGGCATGGTCTTGATGGGATGGATATTGGTGGGAATTCTTTCTGTCAGATAGAAATCCGGAATTCTCTGCACGGGGCTACCGACAGCCTGCGCAACTCTCTCGGCGCACTCGCGCAGACCCGAGGGGGTGAGATCGGACGTGCATCCGAAGTATGTCTTTGTTCCAACGAAAGCGCGAATTCCGACGCCGCCGTGAACGCTGTCTGCGACAGTCTCGATCTTCTTGTTGGAATAACTTACACTGTTCGCCTTGGAGTATTCCGAGTAGACCTCAACAAAGTCTGCGCCGCCGTGAAGCACGATGGCAATAAGCTCGGACATTGTTTTCTTATCAAGCATTTTTTCGTAGTTCCTTTCTTGATTATATATAATATATAGAATAATTATATCACAATCTTTGGCGATTGTAAATATATATTCGGAAATTTGTTATATACTTATTAAAACTTGCGACAAGTCCATTGACAACACCAAAACCATATGATATAATGAATCCAGTTAAACCGTTAAAAATATGCAGAGAGGTGCAACATGAAAAAAATATTATGTATTGTACTCGCGGCTATTATGATTGTCTCGCTCATCTCATGCTCAAAGACCGGAAGCGCCAAAATCGATTACGGTGAATCCGAGTTATATACTATGGAGGAGCGTGAGACAATCGTCAATATGATAATTGAAGAAATTGAAAAAGGGGAATCAATCGTCAAGCTCAAAAGTCTCGAATTTGCGGGTGACTCATTATGTTCCCACCATCTTGAACTGTTCAAAAAAGACTATGATATAGAATATGAGAAATGCATAGTTTTTATCGCCAATATGAAAACACCTGACGCAATTAAATACTTTAATCAACCTGAAAGAACATTTTGCTACTTCTATGTAAAAGAGCCGGACGGTGAATGGTATTTGAAGGATACCGGATGGTAAAACAACTGCGCTGATATCTCCGCATTTTCCGCAGATCGCAGAAGCGACCTGCGGAAATTATTTTGTAAAATAATAATTAAATATATGATTTTTATTTGTTTTCCTATTGCAAAACAAGAGAAATAATGGTATAATATTTCTGTGTGAAAACACAAAGATTGAAAAAATAAAAATTTTTATAAAAAGAAAGGTACTATCAATCATGGCAAAACACATCGTCGATTGGACCACAATTACAAACTTTGTAGTTGACTCTTTCGTAGGCTACGGCATTCCCCGCGAGGACGCGGAGATCTGCGCAGACGTTCTTCTCGAATCCGACAAGCGCGGTATCGAGTCCCACGGCTGCAACCGTTTCAAGCCGATCTACCTTGACAGAATCGAGGCAGGTATTCAGAACCCCGTAACCAATTTTGAGATCATCAAGGAGACCGAGACAACCGCTGTTGTTGACGGACATGACGGTATGGGTCAGGTTATCGGTTACAAGGCTATGCAGATGGCTATCGATAAGGCTAAGAAGTACGGTATGGGTATGGTTGCTGTTCGTAACTCCTGCCACTACGGTATCGCAGGCTACTACACCTCCATGGCTGCTTCTCAGGGCTGTATCGGTCTTACCGGTACCAACGCTCGTCCCACCGTTGCTCCTACCTTCGGCGTAGAGGGTATGTTCGGTACTAACCCCCTCACTCTCGGCGTTCCCACCGATGAGCCCTTCGACTTCAACTTTGACGGCGCTACCTCCACTTACCAGAACGGTAAGCTCGAGTACTACGCTCGTCTTGACAAGGACGCTCCCGCAGGCGCTCTCGTAACCAAAGAGGGTACTGCTTACGTTGGCAAGGCTGCTGACGCTCTCAAGGATATGGCAAAGGGCGAGTGCGCTCTCTGCACTCTCGGCGGCCCTGGCGAAGAGGGCGCAGGCTACAAGGGCTACGGCTACGCTATGTTCGTAGAGCTCCTTTCCGCAGTTCTTCAGGACGGTTCCTACGGTAAGGCTCTTACCGGTCTTAAGGACGGCAAGAAGGTTCCCTTCCACCTCGGTCACTTCTTCATCGCTATCGACACCAACCACTTCCTCGGTGAGGACGTTTGCCGTAAGAAGGCCGGCGACATCATCCGTGAAGTTCGCGGCGCAAGAAAGGCTCCCGGAGCAGAGCGCATCTACTCCGCAGGCGAGAAGGAATACGAGATCCGTCTCTCCCGTGAGTCCGGCGTTCCGATCAATGAGTCTGTTCAGGGCGAAATGTCCGCAGTTCGCGACAAGCTCGGTCTTACCCAGTACGTATTCCCCTGGGAAAAGTAATCTGAAAAAAGGTAGATCTACAGATGAATTACAGAGAAGAATCTCTTAAGAAGCACGCCGAATGGAACGGTAAGATCGAAGTTACCGCGCGTATTCCCGTAAATACCCGCGACGACCTCTCCCTTGCTTACACCCCCGGTGTTGCAGAGCCCTGCCTCGCAATTCAAGCAGACTATAACAAGTCCTTCGAGCTTACCCGCCGTTCGAACCTCGTTGCCGTTATCACCGACGGTACCGCAGTTCTCGGCCTTGGCGACATCGGTCCCGAGGCAGGTATGCCCGTTATGGAAGGCAAGTGCCTTCTCTTCAAGGAGTTCGGCGACGTTGACGCATTCCCCCTCTGCATCCGCTCCAAGGATGTTGACGAGATCGTCCGCACCATTTATCTCCTTTCCGGCTCCTTCGGAGGTATCAACCTCGAGGACATCGGAGCTCCCCGCTGCTTCGAGATCGAGCGCCGTCTTATCGAGATGTGCGACATCCCGATCTTCCACGATGACCAGCACGGCACCGCGATCGTAGTTGCTGCAGCTCTTCTCAACGCTCTCAAGATCGTTAAGAAGGATATGGCAGAGATCAAGATCGCTATGAGCGGCGCAGGCGCAGCAGGCGTTTCGATCGCAAAGCACCTCATCAACATGGGCGCAACCGCAGGCAACATCATTATGTGCAACAGCCGCGGCACCATCTATGAGGGCAAGCCCGGTCTCAACTCCGAGATCCAGGAAATGGCTAAGATCACCAACAAGGATAAGGTTGACGGCACTATCGCAGACGCTCTCAAGGGCGCTGACGTGTTCATCGGCGTATCCGCTCCCGGCACCGTAACCGCAGAGATGGTTTCGACTATGGCAAAGGACGCTATCGTATTCCCGATGGCTAACCCCACCCCCGAGATCATGCCCGACGAGGCAAAGGCAGGCGGCGCACGTATCGTTGGTACAGGCCGTTCCGACTTCCCCAACCAGATCAACAACCTCCTTGCATTCCCCGGCATCTTCCGCGGTGCGCTTGACGTCCGTGCGTCGGTGATCAACGAGGAAATGAAGGTTGCAACCTCCCGCGCACTCGCTTCTCTCATCAGCGACGCAGACCTGAGTGAGGAGAACATCATCCCCTCTGCGCTCGACAAGAATGTCGGCAAGGTCGTAGCAGCCGCAGTTGCAGAGGCAGCAAGAGCAACAGGCGTTGCAAGAATCTAAATCTTGATTCAACTCAAAACCCACCTCAAAGGCGTTGTGTTCCCAGGAACACAACGCCAACTCTATTCGCCTCTGGCGAGTGATATTGCTACGCAGTGATATTTGGACTTCGTCCAAGTGATATTCGCTTCGCGAGTTTATAGGGCGAATAGAATATCACTTCAAGGCAATGCCTTGAAATATCACTTTTGCGATAGCAAAAATATCACGCTATCGAAGATAGCATATCACTAAAAACTATCAGGAAGAGCGCGCTCACCACTTATGTGATAGTGCTAATAGAAAAGAGCCGATACGGAAATAAATCCATATCGGCTTTTTTACTGTCCTTTAGCACCCGAGGATAACGAGGTGGGTTTTGTTGTTATTCAAAGAAATCGTTAATACTACAACCAACTACAACCGCAAGAGCAGGAAGAAAGGTTATGTCCGGATAACAAATCTCCTTCTCCCATTTATAAACCGCCTGCGGAGAAACGCCAAGCTCTCTTGCGAGTTCACTTTGTGTGATGTTGTTAGCACGTCTGTATTCTATTATTTTTTTCGATATTACAATCGTATTATGTATTCTTGCACCCTCTTTCTTCAACCGATACCGAAATACTGCGTGTGGGGTGCATCTTTACAACAAAAAATGCACCCCTTCGGATGCAAAAATATCAGTCTTCCGTCATATAAAAACGGGAGGCAAACACGACATCCGAAAAATATAAAGCTTTTTCATCATCGTCACCTCCTTTGCCTGTTTGATAGTTTTTCTTACGTGTTTATTATATCATAACGACAAGTATTTGTCAATAGATCTTTTTCAACCATTGGTTTATTTGGCAAAGAGATCATATTTTTTGCAAATCCTGCATATATTTTAGCGAAATATACTCTCACGGAGGAAAAAATATGAGCGACAACAACAAAAGATTTTCATACACCTCGCGTCTTTTCGACCGCGCGCAGACCTGCGAGCTTTCGGATGACTTCACGCTTCCCGACTATATGCCCGCTGTCGGGCGAGTTCTTTCCTGCTCTGCCGTCGCGGGGACTCCCACACTCTACCTCGGCGGCGGAAGCGCGGAATATGCGGGCGGAATAAGGTATTCGGTCTTATACGAATCAGCCGAGGATTCGTCACTGTGGTGCGCCGAGTTGCCGAGTGAATACGACCTTCTGCTCTCGGACAACGCTCTCCCGAAGGATCCCTCTGCCCTTTCCTATCTGCCGGATGCTTCGGCTGAAAACGTTTCTGCACGTGTGACCGCGCCGAGAAAACTGACGCTCAAGAGCCGCGTCCGTCTCTCGCCCGAGCTTCGTGCTTATTCTGATGCCGAAACTCTCATCCACGGCGACAGCGGTAATGACGATTTGAAAGTGTTGACCGCGCGCGCCGATTGCGGATACTATTCATCGGTATCAAACAGTCCGATCACCTGCAAGGACAGACTCACACGCGCGGAAGCGGGGCTCTCGGCAAGCGACGAATTCCGCATCATCTCCTCACGCGGCGACGTTATGATCTCGCACGTACAGCTTTCGGATGGCGGTGCTCTTTGCCGCGGCGAGGTCTGCGCGCATATTCTGCTGACTCGCGAGGGAGAAGGTGAGCGCCCGAGAAAAATGGTCCGCAAGATCCCCTTCGCCGAAACCCTGCCCATCGGAAGTACGCTTCCCGATAAAGCACAGATCGTAGGGATCCGCGCTATCGGTGTTTGTCCCGCACTCACCGCGGCGGCTACCGAGGACGGAATCGATCTCGAGGCTACCGTTATGCTCTCCGCCGAGGCAGCCGCTGCGGGCGAAATTGCCTACATCAAAGACGCCTATTCGAAAACATCCGATTGCGAATCCTCACGCCGCAAGCTGACTCTTCCCTCGCCGGTCGCTTGCTGGTGCGGAAACGCGACAGTCAGTTCTTCCAAGCCCCTTACCGATCTTTCTCTTGACAGCGGAATGCGTCTCTGCGACATCCGCGCCACACTGCTCCCCGAGATCAAGACCGAGATCAGCGAAGGCGGCAGGTTTACCGCAAGCGGAAAGATCAAATTCTCCGCTATCGCAGATAACGGTGCCGAGCTGATACCGGCAGAGTTTGATGCCGATATGAAATACACCGCTGACATCCGCGGAAACGTTGATGATCTTCCGCTCGTAACCTCTGTAAGCGCAGCGGTGGCAGAAGTAAAAGGACGCATCGATTCCGACCGGATCGTATGCGACTGCGAGCTTTATATTTCTTGCCTTATCGACAAAGAGCAAGAAATTGATTCGATCGGCGAGATCAACCTCACACCGTCTGCATTCTCACAGCCCGATGCATCACATATCCGTGTTTGTTATCCATCCGCAAACGAAACTCTTTGGGATATTGCCAAGAGATACCGCACAGATGCAAATCTCATAGCCGAAAAGAACGCCCTCGAGCCGACTCCGTCGCCCGATTCGTCCGATTCGCTCAGCAATGCAAGATATCTTATCATATAAAAACAACGCCCTCCATCGCGAGGGCGTTGTTTTCAAAAGTATCAGTGATCTCTTGCAACAACAGCAACCGAGAGATAAGCTCACTGTCAACAGTATTTAACTGCTAAAATTGCAGAATCCGCGTTATCTGCGACGTTACAGGAGTTATTTTCTGTATCCGCGATCGCGAGAGACGCCGAAGTATTTGCGGAATCCAAGCTCTCTGCCGCCACGTACATAGCAATCATTCCGATAGCGGAAAGTCCCATCAGAATAGCCATGATAAGCGCAATAATACGAACAACCTTTGGCATTTTTTCCTCACAAGAATTTATTTCGGTATTACCCGATTAACATATTAATTATACTATATTTTTCAGTGAAATGCAATAGCTTTTTTGATTTTTACGCAAAAAAGCACCTCCCGAAACGGGAGGTGCTTTTTATGTAAGATAATAATCCGTTAATTCAGATTAGTTCTCTCTCTTCTTGAAGCTAACAGCTGCAACACCAAGGGTAGCAACAGCAACGAGAGCTACGATGAAGAAGATAGCGTTGTCGCCGGTGTCAGGGCTGGTGGGCTCGCCGGTAGCGGGAATGGTGAGGCTGAGGTAAGCGATGTTGTACTTGCCCTCTGCATCGGTGAAGTAGCAGTCACAGCCTGCGCAGTACCAATACTCATTCATACCGTTCTCGGTAGCGGTAGCTTCAACCTTAGCGGTGTAAGCAAGCTTGGAGAGGTCGCCCTCAACGGTGAGGTTCTTGATATTGGTGAGCTGAGTAGCTGCTGCATCTGCGAAGTAAGCATCACACTTGGGGCAGTACCAGTGCTCAAGGTAGCCGTTTGCATGGCAAGCAGCTACAGCCTCGATGTGCTGAAGCTCAACAACTGCAGGAGTCTCAAGATTCTTGCGGTTGGTAACCTGAGTAAGAGCCTCGTCAGCGAATACGATCTCGCAGGTAGGATCGGTGCAGTACCAGAACTCAGCGGAGCCGGGAACGTGGCAAGCCTCGGTAGCGGGAACGTATGCGATGGTGTGGGTGTGCTCGGTTGCACCGGTAGCGGGAATGGTGAGGCTGAGGTAAGCAATGTTCATCTTACCCTCTGCATCGGTGAAGTAGCAGTCGCAACCTGCGCAGTACCAGTACTCATTCATACCGTTCTCGGTAGCGGTGGGCTCAACCTTAGCGGTGTAAACAAGCTTGGAGAGGTCGCCCTCTACGGTGAGGTTCTTGATATTGGTGATCTGGGTACCTGCAGCGTCGGTGAAGTAACCGTCGCAATCAGGGCAGTACCAGTACTCAAGGTAGCCGTTTGCATGGCAGGGAGCGATAGCCTCGTGGTGAACGAGCTCGGTGTCAGCAGGGGTCTCAAGGTTCTTTCTATTGGTAAGAACAGTACCCTCAGCATCAGCGTAAACTGCTTCACACTCGGGGCAGTACCAATACTCAGCACTACCGGGCTTGTGGCAAGCCTCTGCTGCAGGAACATATGCGAGCTCGCAATCAGCGGGGATCTCGAGGTTCTTGCGGTTGGTCAGCTGGGTAAGTGCCTTATCAGCAAAAACAGCCTCGCAGTTAGGATCGGTGCAGTGCCAGTACTCAACAGTTCCGGGAACATGGCAAGCTTCTGCAGCGGGAACGTGTGCGATGGTGTGCTCGTGAGGAGCGGGGATGATGTAGGGCTCATCTTCAGCACCGCAAATGCAGGAACGACCCATTACGATGGAACCATCCTCAAGGATCTCAATAGCAGCCCATGCGGACCAGTCGTGAACGTTCTTTGCACAGTTGGTATTTGATGCAGCAGATGCGCAAACAGCAAGAGTTGCAAGGCAAAGAACAACTGTTACGAAAATTGTTGTAAACTTTCTCATTTTTAATCTCCTTTTCTTAATTATGAAAGTTTTTCGGGTATATTATATCACATAATGCCTCATAAGTCAATGCTTTTTTCAAAAAATCTTTTTATATTGTGTCTTTCGCGAGAAAATATTTTATTATTAAGATATAAAATATTAACTTTCATCTAATGAATCTCACTTCCTATTATATACCATTATTTTCACTTATATTACTTCTCTTCCCCCATTTACAAACCTTCGAAAATATGCTATAATATAGATACAATGGTAAAAATCCGCGGAGGCCACAAATGTTTTCTTCATATTATAATAAGATAGTTAGCGTGATCTTGTCTTTTGCTGTAATGCTGTCCCTTTTCATTCTACCGTCTTCGGCTTCGATCAAGCCGAATTACTCGGCTTATGAATACGGCGACGCTTACAAATCAAGCAATTATTACGATCAACTCCTCGAAGCCAAATCAAAGCTTACGGGCGACCACAGATACGACGTGATCCTTATCGCGCTTTCGCAGGTCGGATACCACGAGGGCGACTCGGATGCCGATATGGACGGCTGGAACCTTGGAGGCTCGGAAAACTTCGTCGAATACAACCGACTTTTCTGCAAGCTTGAAGGCATCTGGGGCTACGCTTGGTGCGCGGCTTTCGTTTCCTGGTGTCAGTTCCAAGCGGGAATACCCGCCGAGATCGACTGCTCAGAGGTCAGCTGTCCGAGAATGATAAATGAGATACTTAAACCGCAGGGACTTTACAAAACCTGTGAATCGGGCTACACTCCCATCATCGGCGACCTTATTTACTTCAAAAATGCAACGTCAAACGCTGTTTCAACTCACGTTGGACTCGTTATCGGAGTGCGCGACGGTTACGTCTACACCGTCGAAGGCAACGGCGGCGAACGTGTTGCTCGGCACAAATACGCACTTGACGACAGCTACATAGTCGGCTACGGCGCGCTCAAATACGAAACCAAAGAGGGCACCGATTACTCTGTCTTCTCACTTGAAGAGGACTCCGCAAAGCCCGGAAAGTTCGTTGTAACTGCCGATTCACTCAACGTCCGCGCGGGTGCCGGAACATCATTTTCGATCCTCGGCGCGCTTAAGCACGGCGACGAAGTTGAAGTTCTCAAATTCAATGAGAATTGGGGCAAAATCGACTTCAAAGGCAAGGAAGGCTGGATCTCCGCATCTTATCTCCGCTCAAGTGAAGTGAACGTCTTCACTATATATTATAAGGTAGGCGAAGGCAAAATGAAGCTTACCCAACAGCGCAGATTCCACGATAAAGAAGCCGTCATCACCGATGAAGTACCAACGCTTGAAGGCAACACCTTCCTCGGTTGGGCAACCGAAAAGGGCGGTGAGGTCGTTTACACCGCGGGCGCAAGCTACACCGCTGACGAAGACATAACGCTTTACGCGGTCTGGGATCCCGCGATCCTCACCGTCACCTTCGCGGACTACGACGGAAGCGTTCTTAAAACAGTCGAATATCCCTATGGTTCAAAGGTTGACGAACCTAAAGACATCAATCCCACCCGCGAGAGCGACGGCGAATTTGCCTACGAATTTGCCGGATGGGACGAAAAGATGACCTGGTACATCAAAAGAGATATGACCTACACCGCAACCTACACCTCACGCGCACTGACTGCGGAGGAAAAGGAGCAATACATCGCCGCTCAGGCGACCGAGGCTCTGACCGAAGCACCCGCTGAAAGCGGATGTGGCGTAGCGGTATCATTTCTCCCCATCATCCTTCTCTTTACGCCTATATTTATTAAAAGGAAGAAATAAATAAAAACAACGGACTTTTGCCTCGGCAAAAGTCCGTTTTCTTTATCAGTTGATATCAAAATCTACCATTACGGGGCAATGGTCGCTCGAGAGAAGCGTGTAGTCGTGGAGGATCACGCGGAACATCTTGGGTGTCAGAGTGCTCTTGTTGTAAAGCAGAGCGTGGTCTATCGCCGAGCTGTATGCCTTTGTGGGGATAACAACATCGATATAAAGATTAAGCTCCTCATTCCAGGGGGAATATGCGTGGTGAGTGGTGGTATCCATAGTGTCGGGCGAGATCTTCTGCAGATTCTCAAATCCCGCGGAATAAAGATTCTTGATGGGCTCGGAATTGATATTGCAGTTGAAGTCACCGCCTACGATCATCGGGCAATTATACTTTGTTGTGATGTCCTTGACAACCTCCGCAAGCTGTGCGGCGTCTTTGATACGCGCTGACTTGCCGAGATCGTCGCTCGTCCAGTAGAAATGAGTCGAACCGACGGCAAATACGTCGCCGCTCGCCTTATCCTTGAATACCGCCCAGGATACCGACTTCGACTTGTCGCCCGCGCCGTCGTCATAGAGATAGTATCCGCACTTGACGATGTCAAGCTTATCTGCGCGGTAGAGCATTGCGGTATAATCCTGCTTGTTGCTGTTGGTGGGCGTGATCGGAACGGGTGAATAACCGAACTTTTTCATTCTTACGTGATAAGTACCGACACAAGCGGCGTTTTCCTGAAGGCCGATGACGTCGGGGAGATACTCAAAGTGAAGCTCCGCCTGCATCTGGTTACGGGTTTCCATCGGATATACGTCGATATGCGCGCCGTGGACATTGTTGAAAATAACGCGATACTCACCCGCACGGTTTTCAATATCCTGCTTATCCTCGGGCTCGGAGACTCCCGTGTGAGTGAAGCCCTCGGCGATCTCGACCTTGTCACCCTTGAAAAGAGTTTCGGTCAGATATTTGTAAGCCGCCGCGTAGCCTTCCATACACTCTGCGGAAACGAAAAGCTTGCTTCCCGTTGCGCGGATCGAATAGCCGTGGCGTGTGTCGACCGCCTCACCGCCTCTGGCAGTTACGCCAAAAATGATCTCGCGTGCATTGGCGTCATCGTTCTTTACCGAGGTATCAAGCTTTATGGGGAGACCGAATCCCGCCGATGTGGAAAGCTCGTTGGCGAAAAGACGCGCGTATCTCTCTGCGGAATAAATATCGGTCTTGTTGTAAACGATACGGTATTCGCTGAGGTCTGCGCCAAGAAGATCGCAGGAGCCGATCGTATACTTGCCGTAAGTATAGCTGAATTTATTAGCCTCGGTCAGCTCGATCGTGGCACTGCCCATATTGTTCTTGCTCTGCTTTACAAGCACGTCATTGATAAAGCGCTCGACAGCCTTTTCGGTCGAGCTGATTGTTGTGCCTGCAAGGATGATCTTGTCACCTTCAAAGGTCACGGTATAGTCGCGGGTACGCATACCCTCCGCCGCCTTCTTCGAAGCTTCGCGATTGGTAACGCCGAGAAGGATCTCATATTGATGCTCAACGCCGGTGTCGCCAACAGGCTTTGAGAGGATCTCATCGCTCGTCAGTTTTAGCTCTATGCCCGTGTACTTCGCTATCTGCTTGCGGAGGTTGATAGCAACATCCTTGATCTCCTTGTCGAAATCATAGGGATATACAATGTAAAACTCGCTTTTTCCCGCCTCGTTGAGCTTCAGCGTCTGCGGTATCGGCTCGGTTTCTTCTGCAAGGACCGTGGTTTCGTTTTCCGTGCTTTCGGAAGGAACTTCACCGCCGTCGCAGGAGGAAAAGATGAGCGCAAATGTTAAAATGCAGAACAAAAGAGTAAATAATCTTGTCTTTTTCATGATCAATCTCCGTTTATTGGATTATTTTCTATATATTCGTCAAGAATTCTCGCCGTGAGACGCACAGCTTCAAGGCAAGGGCGCTTTGCATAATATTCTTTGGTGCGTTCTTCGGGAACATGATCGGTCGAGACCGCATTCTCGCCAATTCTTGCGGCGAGAATATCGCGGCAAACAATGCTCCCCCACCGCTCGGAAAAGCGGGAGGCAAGGAGCTGGATGCGCTTGTAATGCTCGCTCTTTTCGCCTTGTGCGGGAGGAATAGTAAACCCGTAGATAAGTCCCGCCGCCATTGCCGCACCCGAAAAGGCTCCGCAGACCTCGCGAAGTCTTCCGACTCCGCCGCCCATCGAGGAGGAAAGGCGAGAGGCTGTTTCAAAATCAAGCCCGTGAAGATCGCAAAAAGCGCAAAAGACCGCTTGTGCGCAGACCGCGCCCGAAAGGAAGAGCTCTGCCGCACGCGCCTCGTGGGGTGTCATTTTTTCTTCCATATCAGTGTGCCACCTCGCTGTTTTTTACAAACGAAACAAATCGCGAACCTTGAAGCGTCAGCATTCCCGCATCGGCAACCGCAAGCGAGTCAAATTCGATGCTTGATACGCGCAGTTCCGTTCTCTGCCCGTCCGAGAGCTCGAAACTTACATAATGGTAATAGTGCCTGTGCGAAATATGGTTATGATGGTTATGATGACGGTGAGATACCGTTCTTTTGTCGACCACCTTTGCCTCAACCGTCAGGAGCGGAGCGTTATCGTTCTTTGATTTTTGTCTAACCGCATAAATTATTATGAATACAAACCCTGCGGAAAAAGCCAAGGAGGAGAGCAAAAACATAATGAAGAACAGAGCGAAAGAAAGTCCGAACAATTCCATTGTCCTATACCTCAACAGCATTCATATCCGCAACAAGCTTGCCGAGACAGCCCTCGAGCAAAACTCCGTCGCGGCGTGGCTCGGCATCACCGTACTCAAGCGAGTAGTCGATGACCTCCGCGGTAAAGCGCGAGGCATATTCCGCGCTCTTTTGCAGAATTTCTCTGTCAAGCGGCTTGCCCGACTTGAGGATATACGCAAGCATAACAGAGGCGAAAAGATCGCCCGTGCCGGGATAATCGTTGCGTCTTGCGCGCTCGGAATGCATTTTTCCGAGGCAATAGGTGCCGACGCCTTCCTTGAAATGAACACCCGTGACAACGCACTCGGCATTCGTGAAGGTCTTTATCTTTTCCGCTATCGCGCCGATGGCGGCTTCTACCTCTTCTTTGGAATGCTCCGAAAGATCGGGATATTCCGTGTCGGTCATAAGACACGCCTCGGTGAGATTGGGCGTGATTATATCCGCGCGAGCGCAAAGGCGGCGCATTTCGGCAACAAGCTCGGGGAAGCAAGCCGAATAAAGCTTTCCGTCGTCGCCCATAACGGGATCGACGAAGATCAGTGTGTTCTCATCCGCGGTCTTATCAATAAAGTCCTCGACTGTTCTGACCTGACGCTCACTACCGAGAAAACCTGTGTAGATCGCATCAAAATCAAGCCCGAGCTCACCGAAATGGCGGGCGATATCGCCGATCGAATCGTCAAGATCACGGAAATGCATATTTGTAAATCCGCCCGTGTGGGTGGAAAGCAGTGCTGTGGGCACGGGTATCGTTTGTATTCCCGATGCCGAAAGCGCGGGGATTATGACAGTCAGCGCGCACCTGCCGAAGCAGGAAAGATCATGCAAAGCCGCCACGCGCGGCAATTTGCGTTTTGAGTTATTTTTCATAGTTCATCTCTGTTTTAGTAAAATAATTAATACGCGAGTGCGAACAAAGCTTTCTGGGTGTCCCCTCATCACCCGCTGCGGCGGGAGCTTCTCCCAGGAGAAGCCTGGAGTTACTGTAAGCTTCGTTTGGTATTCTCTAATTTTCGAATTATTTATTATTTTGAAATTTGCCTTGGCAAATTTCTACCTTAACCTTTCGCTGAAAGCGAAAGATTTCACGCGTGCCAAGCGCGAATTTCACTTTTGCGAAGCAAAAATATCACATTTCTCCGTAGGAGAAATATTTCACTCAAGGCGTAGCCTTGTTTTCTAGGCTTCTCCTGGGTAGCGAAGCGGCGACGCGGTATTGAATGACAGTCCGGGGGACTGTCAGACCCGCGGCGTGACCGAGCCGCAGCGAGACAGCTCCCTCCGCAGAGGGTGATGAGGGGACACCCAGGAGGATGTGTTCGCACTTATTAAGTCAGTACTTATTGTATTATATCTTCCTCTGTAACAAGTCCGAAATAGCGGTTGAGCACGTCCCTTGCTGCCCAGGAGGCGTTATATCCGTGTGCGCCGCGTTCGAGGACACAGGCAACGACGATCTCGGGCTCTTTGAGGGGTGCAAATGTGACGAAAACGGCATTGTTGCTCGCTGTCGAGAAGGTCTGCGCAGTTCCCGTCTTGCCGCCCGCGCCGATCTCGGAGGGGAAATCGCCGAAGGAGCTTCTCAGGTCTGCGGAGGACGTGAGCGACCCCTGCATACCCTCGATGATGGCGTTATACGCCGAATTTGTTATTTCAACCTCCGCCTTCACCTCGGGGTCGCGGACGAAGATGACCTCGCCCGAAAAGCTTCGCACCTCTTTGAGCAGATGCGCGGCATAGCGAGTGCCGCCGTTTACTATCATCGAAACGTAATTCGATATCTGAAGCGGTGTGTGCTCGCTGTATCCAACGCCGATCGCGGTTCGCAGAGTGTCACCCGGCATCCATACGCGGTCGGAGATCGGGATATTGAGCGTTTGCTTATACGCCGCATTTCCGAGAACGCCGACGTTTTCGGCAAGCTCGATGCCCGTGGGCTGACCCATACCGAAGATCTTGAAATACTTGTTTATCCTGTCAATGCCCATGATCCTGCCGAGTTCATAATAAAAATAGTTGCAGGATACGCTGAGTGCCTTTGACAGATTTATCGAGCCGTGCACGGTGTGATAATCGGTATAGACCCAGCATTCGGGCTGATAGTCATCATAATAGGTGTAAATACCCTTGGTATTTATCTTCGATGAGCTTGAAAACAGCACGCTGTCAATGTAAAGCGGCTCGGCAAGCGCCGCGACGGACGTGCCTATCTTTGCCGTCGAGCCGGGGCGGTACTGTCCCATCAGCGCGCGGTTCGTATAAACGCTTCGCGGGTCATTGACAAGCTCGGCAAAATCGCGGTTGAAGGTTGCAAGGTCATAGGTGGGATAGGATCCCATTGCAAGGATCGCTCCGCCCTCTGCGGTTTGGACCACTATCGCGCCCGCGTCGCAATCCTCGCCGTCAAGATCGCCCGCAGTTGCGGCGGCTTTATCATTGACGCGCTTAATATTATCGGCAAGCGCATCCTCTGCCGCTATCTGCAGCATAATGTCTATCGTCAGGTAAACATCCTTGCCCGCGATGGGCTCTTTTGTCACCTCGCGGCTGACGATATATCCGTTTTCATCCTCCACGATCTTCATCTCGCCGTCGGTGCCGTGAAGGTATTCCTCAAAAGCGAGCTCGCAACCGCTGATGCCGACCTTTGCCGTCATCGGGTAGCCGAGAGAGGAATAATATTCGGCATCCTCCGCAAGAATGCGGCTGATCCTGCCGAGAATGTGGGATGCATAACCCGGATAATGATATTTTCTTGAATAATCGACCTTGAGATCGACGCCGCGGATATCAAGCTCACGGACTGCTGTAACAAGCGCCATATCGATGCCCTCGGCAAAAACGTAGGGTTCGACTGCGGAAAAGCGAATGGCATCCATCTCGTAGCGAACGCGAATGAGCTCGGTCATTTCCTCTGCGGTATATTTCGGCTCGCCCGAGTCATCGAGCATACGGTATCTTTCCGCGATCGCCTTTGCGATCTCCGATGCGGGGGCAGATTCATCAAGCGAAAGCTCACCTATGATGCGCGCGAGTCTTGCCTTGACCGTGGAGCTTTTGAGAATGTCAACGTCAAAGGTTATACTTGGGTAAACGCCCTTAAACGGGCATTGGCTTTCGGCGCGGAACTCGGTGCCTTCGAGCAGAGAAAGCACGGCAAGAATATCCTCGTTTTGCTCGGAATAGGTCTTCCGCATTGCCGAATAGTCATATATCAGCGAATAAATATATTCGTTGCTTACAATAATTTTCCCGTTCGTGTCAAAGATCTCGCCGCGCACCGCGGAGAGCGTCACGTAACGTTCGGTATATCCGTCATCCGCATCGGCATCCTTGCCGCCGTAAAGGCTTTGTATCCTGAACGCCGATATGGCATAGACGATGCAGATCAGCACAAAGAAAACGCCGATGATCAGATACCTGTAAAGATAATCGCTTCGTCCGTATTCCTCGACTGCAGTCTGCAATTCTTTTTGTTTATTATCGTTCATCTGAATATTATTCCATTTCGATCTTCTTATGGAAGGGGCGCGAAGCGGCTCTGACCGGGAAATACATCGGCACAGCGCAAATGAGAGTGATAAAGTACTCCGGAATGATCACCTCTGTGAACATCAGATAGATATTCACATCAACCTCGGTGAGCATCAGGTGAAAAAGGCTGAGAGCGCCGCGCAGAGCCGTTCCGATAAGTATATAAAGGAGCCAGGAAATAAAGTTTCTGTTGAGAAAAACACGGCTGACTATGCCGAAGATGTAGCCGCAAAGCATATAAAAGAGCGGCATAAGCAAGATATGCGCGCCGCCGCCCAGCGCCTCAAGGAGGACTCCGCCTCCAATGCCCGCAACCGCTCCGCTTCTCTCGCCGTCATATACCGCAAGCCCGATAACTGCTATCAGAACAAGATCGGGAGATGCGGGAAGCATCGCAAGCGCGGGGAAAAGCGAGCTTTGCAGGATCCCCGAAAAAAAGATGAGAATCGTGAAAAGAAGGATCTTTCCTATGTTTTGCGAGGAGAAAAAATCCTGCCGTTTTTGTTCCTTGAATTCCATATCATTCTCCCCGCAAGGACGTGATCTCATATTCGGTGATGATCATAACCTTCGAGATCGATCCAAGATCTGCCGCGGGCTCGACGGTTGCCACAAGAGTCCTTGTGCGCTCGTCCCTGCTGACTTCGGTGACCTTTCCGATAAGCAGACCACGGGGGTAGACCTCACCAATACCCGATGAAAGGACCTTGTCGCCGACGCGGATATCCGCATCCGCCTCGATATACACCATCCTGCAAAATCCCTCGGTGCGCAGCTCATAAGTCCCCTCGACAACGCCGAGAGTGCCCGAACGCTCGATGTATGCGCCGACTGCGGAGGAGGATTCGGTCAGTATCTCCGCCTTCGACCAGGTAGATCCGACCTCGGTGATATGTCCGATCAGGCCCTCTTCGGTTATGACGGGCATATTGACCTCGATCCCGTGCAGGCTTCCTTTTGAAAGGGTGACAACGGTGCGGTAATTCGTCGCCTCGCGGCCGACAACCGTGGCATTTTCAAAGAGGAAATCGATGTGCTCCTCCTTGATGCCGAGATAATTCGAATAAAACTCGTTTTCTTCCTTGATCAGCTCGGCATCGTAAACAAGGCTTTTGTAACCCTCAAGCTCGGCTCGCAATGCGGCATTTTCGTCGCGAAGCTCCTCAAGCGTCTTGAAATAAAGCGAAAAGCCCGTAATTCCCTCGCCAACCTTGGTAAATGCCCAGCTGAAGGGGCTTGCAGCCGTTACAATCGCGGAACGGATATAGGAGCCCTGCCCCATCGCACAGAGGACACCCGGCACGATCGACAAAAGCAGAGCAACTGCGAGCGATATTACGAAAAATCTGCTCTTAAAAAGCTTCAGAATGAATCCCATATCCCAATCCTTTTGAATCCTTTATCTTGCGCGGTATTTTGCAACACCGCTGTAATTGCCTTCGATAACACGGCCGATGCCGAGAGCAACGCTGTCAAGCGGACGCTTTGCGACCGTGACTCGCACGCCCGTGCGCTCGGTGATGAGCGCGGGCAGACCTCCGAGAAGCGCGCCGCCGCCCGCAAGCATTATGCCGAAGTCGAAAATATCGGCGGAAAGCTCGGGGGGAGTGTTCTCGAGTGCCATTCTTATCGTATCTATGATCTGATCGACAGACTCGCGCATAGCCTCTCTGACCTGCGCCGAAGTGACTGTCATAACTGCGGGCAGACCCGTGCGAAGGTTTCTGCCTCTGATCTCGCGCTCACCGCGGTCCATTGAGTGATGGACCGAGCCGATATCCTTCTTGAGTGCCTCTGCGGTGCCGTCGCCGATGAGTATCTTGTGCTCGCGCTTCATATACTGCACGATCGACTCGTCAAGCACGTTGCCCGCAGTCCTCAGCGAATGCGAAATTACGATACCGCCAAGGCTGATGACGGCAACCTCGGTCGTTCCGCCGCCGATATCGACGATCATCGAGCCGCGCGCGCCCGCGATCTTGAGTCCCGATCCTATCGCGGATGCAATGGGCTCCTCGATCAGAGCAACGCTCTTGGCTCCCGCCTCGAAAGTAGCATCCTCAACGGCACGGCGCTCAACCTCGGTGACACCGTAGGGTATGCAGATCATGACTGTGGGGCGCGAGAGCACTCCGCCCGCCGAAACCTTGCCGAAGAAGGAGTGCAGCATCGCCGCGGTCTTGTCGAAATCCGCGATAACACCGTCCTTGAGCGGTCTTTGTGCCGCTATGTTGCCGGGAGTTTTGCCGATCATACGCTTTGCCTCGCTGCCCACGGCAACGACCTTTTTGCGCACCTGATCGACCGCCACTACCGACGGCTCGCGCAGAACTATTCCCTTTCCCTTCATATAAACCAGGGTATTCGCCGTACCCAGGTCGATTCCAAGATGCTTTGACATCGTTTTTCTCCGTTAATCTATTTCAGTGATGCGGATGCCGAACTCTTCTTCAAGCAGAGTCTTGACCGCGTGGATGGGCAGACCGACGACCGAATACCAGTCGCCCGTAACGCCCGCAATATAGAGCGCCGCGCGCCCCTGAACGGCATATCCGCCCGCCTTGTCATAGGGCTCGTCGGTCGAAATGTAATCCTCGATCTCCTCGGGGCTCATTTCGTCAAATGTGACGTAAGCCGTTTCGACAGCGGTTGCGAATCTGCCTTTGTATCCGATGCAGATGCCCGTGTGAACGGCACTTCCACAGCCGCAGAGCATTGTCAGCATTCTGCGCGCGTCCTCTTTGTCGGTAGGTTTGCCGAGAATTTCGCCGAAGCACTCAACAAGCGTGTCTGCGGCAAGGATGACGCAGTCCGAAAGCTCGGGGTGAGTCTCGGCGAGTGCCTTCGCCTTGCGGCGGGCAAGCATCGTCACCGCGTCCGCGCACTCGATACCCTCGGGAAGAGTTTCATCGGCATCGACGGGCATAATGTCAAATTTGAGCCCGACGCTTTCGAGTATTTCTTTTCTTCTCGGCGACTGCGATGCGAGAATGAGCTTCATATCAGTTCACCCCCGTCGAGCCGAATCCGCCCGTGCCGCGCTCTGTTTCGTCAAGCTCGTCCGCCTCGATGAAGGCTGCCTGCATCACGGGCATGAACATAAGCTGTGCGATGCGGTCGCCGTCGCAGACCTTGAAAGGCTCGTTTCCCTTGTTTATCAGAGTCGCGCGAAGCTCGCCGCGGTAATCCGAGTCGATGATTCCGATTCCGTTTGCAAGAGTGATCCCGTGCTTTGCGCCAAGTCCGCTTCTGCCCGCCATAACGGCAACAACGTCGTCGCGACCCGTCGAGATCGCGATCCCCGTGGGGATCATTGCCCTCTCACCGGGCTGAATAATAACCTCGCCGCCCTCAAGAGCCGCACGGATATCAACCGCAGCCGATCCATCCGTCGCATATTCGGGCGCCTTAGCCCCGCGTGTGAGCTTGATTTTAACGTCTATTTTCATTTGAGTATACCTCTGCATTATATTTAACAATAATTATTTAATATTATATCATATAATTTTATCCTAATCAAGAGGATAAGTATTAAAAAATACAGATTTTTGCCGAAGGCGAAAATCTACCTCACTTATTACCTTTTACTTCTTACTTTTTACTTCAAAAAGGGCTATCTGTCAGCACAAGCAACATCAATGTAAATTAGTTTATTGCACTTGATAGATAATATTTTTCAAAAAGAGTTTACAAAACACGAAAAATGTGGTATAATATAAATGCCAAACAAAACTTAATATTGAAGCGTTAGAAGAAAACTTCCTATTCTCATATATGGGGGTCTTATACCCTTTTCTCTTTAACACCATTTTTGAATTTGGTAAAAACGCAAATTCCGCTTTGGTGGTAACGGAGAAATTTCTTTGTGCTTCTTAAGTTTTGTTTGGCGACAATTGGAGTTAGCGTTTTTCGGTGCGCTGGCTTCGGTTGGCGCACTTTTTGTTTTTTGAAAGGAGATATATCTTTTTAAAGCAACAAGCACAAGCAGACTTTCATTTAGTCGCCAAACTAATCCATCAAAAAAGCACCCGCTATCTGCGGGTGCTTTTTGATGGATATCAGCCAAGAAGCTTTTCAAGACTTTCGTTGAGGTCTTTTATCTTTCTCTGGGTTATCTTCGCCTTCTGCGAGAAGAGAGAGGATGCATTGGGATAACGGTTTTTAATAGCATCTCTGAATGTCTTGTGAGGTGCCTCGATAGCGTTGCAGTTAAGAATTCCCGCCTCGATCCATACGTTCTGGGTGATGTCGTCAAGCATAGCGACCGACTGCGGGTCATTGACGTATCTGCCCTTGAGAGCCTGCTCGTAGTATGCGGGAGTGATGGTCTTGAAGCTCTGCGAAGCCATTACCTCAAGAACCGCGCCGAGCATCGCAAGCTCATCGTCGGTGAAGCTGAAATTGGGAAGCGAATATACGGAGAAGGAGTCATGGATCGCGGAACGGTTGATCTCCTGATTTCCGTCGAGCTTGGGAAGAGGAACGATACCGTAGTTGCTCATACCAACCAGGTCGTTTTCACATTCGTAGAGACGAAGAGTTACCATTGCCGCCTCTTCGTTAGCAAAGCTCTGCGCAATGTCGTCCTGCTCTGTGTCGCCGGACTTATGATTAACGCGCATAACGCCCTTATTGTTCCAGAAGAAGTCATTGATAAGCTCAACAGCCTTTCCGGTGCGCTCAAGATCGAGAGCATACTTGTAGTATCCGTTCTCGTCCTTTGTGAGGATCGGGAGCTCGAAGGACGCCCAATAGCCGTCAACACCGATCATATCGTGGTTGCCCATAAAGCCGAAGAAGTCACCCTCGTCGGTCTCGCCGTTACCGTTGTTATCCTTGTAAAGCTGCTCGGCAAGCATGAACTGCCGCTCAAGAGTCCATTCGCCCTTTTCAACGGTATCATAAAGAAGCTCGATGCCTGCGTTGTTGAACATATCAACGTTGAAGAAGGTTGCAAAAATGAAGCGGTAGTAGGAAAGGAAGATAGCACCCGAGCAAAGATACTGCGCGCCGCCGACCTCCATTGCCGTGTTAAGGCCCTGTGACCAATAAGGCTTTGAAAGATCAAGGTTTTCGACATCTGTAAGATTGCGGTAAAGTCCTTCTGCCTGGGTGGAAGCGGCAACGTAAGCCGCGTTTGAAACAAGATCTACATCCTCTGCGCCCGAATCGATAAATTTGCGAAGCGCATCACGAACCGCATAGTTATCGGTGCTGTTGGTTGCGCCGACCCCCTGAAAAGTGAGATTAATGCCAAGGCGTTCGGTAACGAGCGAATTTCTCTTATAAACAGCATCGTTTACAACGGTGCCGTTTTCATCCGAAACGATGATCTCGTCGGCGACCCAGTCGCGGTTGCGTCCAAGGATGACGATCTCTTCGCCCTTGAAATCAAGCTCGGGAACGTCGTCGCCAACGATCGTTTCCTCGGGCTCGGTCTCTGCAACTGTGGTAGCGGCAGAAGGGGCTTGAGTTTCGGGTGCGAGTGTCGTTTCGCCGGATCCGTCCTGTGTTTCAGCGCAAGCCGCAAACATCGCAAGCATCATCACGATAACAAGCGCGGCGGATGTGATTTTCAGTATAAACTTTGAAGTCATATCTGAGTTCTCCTTAATATTATTATTCATTTTATATTATATCATTACTTGCCTCTTTTGTCAATAGCAAACAGACTTGACAAGGCTTTTCTGTTGTGATATAATAAACACAATAACTTTTTGGGAGGGCTCAAATGTACGCAACAGACAAGGAGATCGCCCATCTCACCGCTCTTTATGAGGGCAGAAGGGCATTTTTCGGAGAGCTTCATGACCACGCCGCAACCGGCGGAACCGCCGACGGCAAGCGCAACCTTGACCATTGGAAGGGCGCAATGGAAGCACTCGGCATGGATTTTGCCGCAATCCTCGACCACAAGCAGGTTCGCCATATGTATCTTCCCGAGTGGGCAGACGGCACCTTCATCGGCGGAACAGAGCCGGGCACCGCTATCCTTGATATTGAATGCGAATGCAATTCTATGCATTACAATATGATCTTCCCCGGCCCCAAGTCGACCGAGGAGCTCCTTCACTCCTTCCACGAGTATCAGTTCGAGGGCGGTGAGGAAGGTCACTTCATTTATCCTAAATTTACTAAAGAAAGATTCTGCGAGATCATTGAAAAGGTGCTCTCGCTTGGCGGCTTCTTCGTTCATCCCCACCCAAAGCAGAAAATGCTCTCGGAGGATCCTCTCGACTATTATTTCCGCGACTACACTGGCATCGAGGTCACATATAAGTCGCTCGAATCGAAGCACACCGAGAACAACTACAAGCTCTACTGCGACATCCTCGCGCTCGGCAAGCGCCTTTACTGCTGTGCGGGCGGCGACGGTCACGCCTGCTGCTCCGACCGCGCGCTGACCACGATCTACTCGGCAGAGCGAAAGAACGTGTCCTACATTCAGCATCTCCGCGAGGGCGACTTCGTTTGCGGCCCCGTCGGGATCAAGATGTGCATCGGCGACACACGTATGGGCGGACACCTGAATTTTGAAGGTCAACGCCTCACCGTTTCCGCGTGCGACTTCCACAAGAGCGTGAAGAATCCCGAGCACAACTACCGCCTCGACCTCATAAGCGACAAGGGCGTTGTTGAAAGCGTTGAATTCTCCTGCGAGGAGGGCGTGACCATCGCCATCGACTGCGACCCCACCGCAGCCTTCTACCGCGCCGAGGTATTTGACGTCAACAAGGATCTCCGCCTCGCTCTTGGAAATCCGATCTGGAACGATAAATAATAAAAAATGAGTTGACAAATCAACTCATTTGTGGTATAATAATAACGGAGAGCACCGATGACGGTTGCTTCCAATGTACGATTATAGAAATAACCGCCTATGTTTGGAAGCTGAGGCGGTTATTTCTTTTTATTGTAAAGATCGTTGAGATAAGACAAAACCATAAAAATAAAGGTTAAAATACCCAATACTTCTAAAAGTGTAAATTCCATTCAACATCACCTCCCCTCATCGGGAAGGCAAAAAGAAATATTTATGCATTCCCGCTTTATGGGAAGCAACCGCCACCGTTTATGGCACTCTCCGGATATCCGGAGATATCGACAGTATTATAGCATATTTTTGCCAATAAGTCAATAGAAAAACAAGCCCCCGCCGTCTTGCAGATAGCGGGAGCTTGTTTATTTATTTATTCTTAGGTTTCTTAATTCTTGTAAGCTGCTTATGCATCTTGAGGAGTTCTTCCTTTGTGAAAGAAATATCCATCATACCCATCATAGAGGAAAGACGGAGAACGCTGAAGCCGCCGAGCATTTCCATCATGCCGCCCATGTTGCCGCCCTTGAGGTCAACGTCAAAGCCGCCCGACTTCTTTTCTCCCTTCTGACCCTTTTTCTTTGCGTCCATCTTCTTTTTGAGCTTGAGACCGAAACGGATGAACCAAAGCTTGCCGCGCTTCGATTGCATAATGTCGGAGATCTTGTCATTGATCGAGAATCTGCCCTCAACCTCGACAACGTCGAACCAGTTGAGGACCGCGCCGACTTCACGGAGAACATAGTCCATATTTCTCTCTGCGACCTTGCGGATCTTGCCCTCGTCGGTAAGGCTGCCTGCCTTGGCAACGATGGTGCTCTCACCCTCGTTCTTCACGTCGAAGTAGAAGAAATGGTCGGGAGAGGTCTTCTTGCCGACAGACTTGCCGTTTACGAAGAGCTCGACCTCGGGGAGGTTGGAGTATACGGTAACTTTGGTCACGTCCTCAACGCGGTCGATGTATCTCTTCGAGCAAAGGTGAACGAAGGGATCGACCTCGGGAGAAACGAGCCAAGCCTTGTATGCATAGAAGGAGTCCTTCTTGTACTTTCTGTCCATAGTGACAAGACCCTTGTGGTTCTGTCCGTTCTCGCCGCCCTCTGCACGTGCATCTGCGCCGAAGTCGAACATATTCCAAACGTGGGTCGCCCACATAAACTTGCGGGTGAAGAGCTGCTTGATAAGCTCCTCGTGGTAATAGGACTGATATTCCTCGGTGTAGTCGCCCTGCTTGGGCTCGGAGGTGTGCCAGTTGAGCGCCTCGCATCCGTACTCGGAGCAGCCGATCGGGATGGTGGGATGCATTGCGTGGAACTTATCGAACCAAGGGCCGTTCATAGTGGTGTCGCCGCCGTACCAACCGAAATAGTGGTTGTAGGAAACAACGTCGGGGATCCGGAGATAGGGATCGTCCATCTTGCACATCGAAACAGCCGCGATGGTGGTCAGACGGGTCTTATCCATCTCGTGGCACATATCGTTGAGGATTCTATGGTTTTCAAGAAGATCCTCATCTGCGCCTCCGATGCCGATCTCGTTGGAGAGACCCCAGACTACGATCGAGGGATGGTTATAGTTCTGCGAAACGAGCTCCTTCATCTGCGAGATGGTGTTCTCGCGTCCGCCGGGCATATGCTTCGAGATATAGGGGATCTCCGCCCAAATAACGAGACCGCGCTCGTCGCAGAGATCATAGAAATACTGATCGTGCTGATAGTGAGCAAGACGGATGGTGGTTGCACCAACCTCGCAAATGAGGTCGATATCCTCCTCGTGATGCTCGGGAAGAAGCGCGTTACCGACGCCCCATCTGTCCTGGTGACGCGATACGCCGCGGAGGGGGTATTCCTCACCGTTGAGGATAAAGCCGTTGTTGGGATCGATCTTGAAGGTGCGGCAACCAAATCGGCTGCAAACATTATCGATAACGGTCACGCCCTCAACGATCTGTGCCTCACAGCAATAGAGGTAGGGGTCCTTGCGGCCGTTCCAAAGATGAACGTTCTTGATCTCAAGGTTTACCTTGGTCTCGGTAGTCTCAGCCTTTGCGATCTCGTTTTCTTCCTTGTCATAGATCGTGTAAACGATCTTCTGACCCTCGGCGAGATCCTTGACGTATACCTCGACCTCAACCTTTGCATCCTTGCCATTAATTGCGGGAGTGATCTTGATGCCGGGTGCGCCGTAGTAATCAAGGTCAAAATGAGCCTTGTTGACACAAACGAGGTTTACGTTACGGTAAAGACCGCCGTAGAAGGTGAAGTCCGCCATCTGGGGGTAAACGGTCTCATTGGGAGCGTTATCAACAACAACTGCGATCTCTGTCGCATCGGTGATCTCCTCGGTGATGTTTACTCTCCAGGTCGAATAACCGCCGTCGTGGTGCGCGAGCTTCTTGCCGCCAACATAAACGTCAGCGGAGGAATTTGCGCCGCGGAATTCGAGATAATAAAGGTCAGCCTCGGGGAGAGAGGACTTCTCAAGAGTCTTCTTGTAGAGGCAGGAGCCTCTGAAATAGTCGTTGCCGCCGTCAAAGCCGTCTTCGGCGTTCCAGGTGTGGGGAAGGCTGATCTTTTCGCCTTCGCGGAGAGAGATGTCGGTCGTATTCTTGACAAACAACCAATCCGAATTAAGATTTACAATGTTTCTCACGGTATTTCTCCTGATTTATAGATACGAAATGATTATACTAAATAAATGTGAATTGGGAATAAACTCAAAGATAATTTCGGTGTCCGGCTCCTCGGAGCGGACACCGAATTACATTGATCGCAATTACTCTGCGCTTCTTCTTGCCTCGAGGTCTGCGTTCATCTTTGCAAGGGTCTTCTTGTCAAGGTTGTAAACAAGACCGAGACCGATAAACTGCATGATAGCGGAAACAAGGAAGAGTGCTGCTACGAGGTAGCGGAGGTTGACTGCTACGTCCCAGGAAAGGAGAGTAACGTCGATAAATGCCTCGCCGGTGACGGGGTCAACTGCGTTGTTGACGTAACCGAGAGTGCTCATAATAACAAGTGCAACTGCGGGACCAACACCCTGAGCGAGCTTACGGAAGAAGGAATGGAGCGAGTAAACAACGCCCTCTTCTCTCTTGCCGGTCTTCCACTCGTTGTAGTCGATCGCGTCGCCCATCATTGCCCAGGATACGGTGGAGTAGATACCGAGACCAAGGCTGTATACGAGCTGGCAGAGGATGTAGATCAGAAGATCTGTGCCGGTGTTATCGGGAGTGATGATAAAGAGTCCGCAAGCGCCGATGATCGAGCAGACGGCACCGACAACGGAAAGCTCCTTCTTGCCGAACTTTGTAACCATCTTTCTTGCAAGAGGAGTAAATACAAGGATCGGGATCATGGAGAAGAGCTGAACTATACCCGAAATTTCGGTGTTCTTAAAGTAGATCTGGAACACAACGGAAACAGCGGTAGCCGCGCCCTGCATACCAATGAACATACCCATAGCGGCAAGAGTTGCGCCGACTGCGGGACGGTTGGTGCAGAAGTTGCCCATCGCCTTGATGACGTTGAACTTTTCGCGCTCTTCGCTGACCTTGAGTTCGGTATCAACACGGACCTCTGTGGTCTTGATCATAAACTGGAAGCAGATGAAGCCGAGAACGCCCATGATGAGAGCCGCGAGGAATACGCGGGGACCGTTGAGGGACTCGTCCTCGTTGTAAATGATAAAGGGAAGGATGACCATGGGAAGCATATTGCCGAGCATAGATCCGATGGAACGCCAAGCGGAGAGGGATGCGCGGTCAGCAGGCTCGTTTGAGATAAGCGAAAGGAGGGAGCCGTAGGGTACGTTTGCAACGGTGTAGAAAGCGTCCCAAATTACGTAGCCGGCGATAAAGATGATGATCTTAGCCCAAGTGGGAGCGCCGGGGAAAGGCAGGAAGCAGCAAGCTCCGCCAACGATAAGGCCGATCGAGCCGACCCAGATGTACTGAAGGAATTTGTTTCTCTTGTAGGTGTGTCTGTCAGAGTCAACTATGGAGCCAATGAGCGGGTCGTTGATAGCGTCCCATACCTGAACTACAACGAGAAGGAGTGAGTACCAGAGTCCGAGACCCATTACCTGAGTCCAAAAGGCAGCCATTGTGCCCTTGAGCGCAAAGCTCATATTACAGCCAAGGTCGCCGGCTGCATAGGATACGCTGTCGAGTATGCCGAACTTGCGCTTTCCGTTAGCATCAAGCTGCGGCGTTTTTTGCTTTTTCATTTGAAAGATCCTCTTTCTGTTTTTTTGGGACTTGCCGCAATGTTTTTCGACGGCAAAATCCTTTATTTTAAGTATAAGATATTTTGCAAAACTTCGGGAGTGTTTTTTTCATCTGTTTTTGTATTTTTTTAATCATATTGAATTTTTTATGTTGTAATTGCTTAAAAGTTATGTTATAATAATACTGCATATTTGGATTATTTGTTCATATCCACTCTTCTCCGCGATCCAAAATGATCTATGAAAGAGGCATCAAGATGTTTAATGCAAGCGAATTCAGGTTTCTGCGCGAGGCTTTCGGAAAATGCAGAATTCCGGTCTCTCTCCATAACCCGGACGAACCGATATCCGTCATTGCCAACGAGCAATTCCGCTCGTTTATGACGATCCCGCCGACAAGCAATACCACGCTTGCGGAATTTATCGGTGAGCTGCAGGGACAAACGCTTTATAAAACCACCAACCGCTTTTCACTGTGCTATAATTATTTATCGCTGACCGTCGATGAAAAGCCCGCTATACTGGTTATCGGTCCCTATCTCCCCGCCCCGCTTTCCTCGGCGGCAATTCTCGAGATAGCGGAAAAGAACGCCTTTCCGTTTGGGGCGCTCAAATACCTTAACGAATTCTATGCCGGTATACCCGTCATCACACCCGATGACAATCTTTTCATCTTCCTTAACACCTTCTGCGAGCATCTGTGGGACACATCAGCCTTTGCTCTCGTTGACCTTGCCGAGAATTACGATTCGCAGCTGATTCCCGTCATCAATGAAAATGACAGGCAGGACGATTTCGATTCCCTGCTTATGAATATGAAGCTCATGGAAAAGCGATATGACTTTGAAAATGAGATAATGGATGCGGTCGCGCGTGGGCAGATACACAAGGAGAACCAGCTTTTTTCCGCTTTCTCGGACAGCCATTTCGAAAAGCGCGTGTCCGATCCTTTGCGAAATGCGAAGAATTACTCGATAATTATGAACACCCTTCTGCGAAAGGCGGCGGAAAAGGGCGGTGTGCATCCGGTATACCTTGACAGCCTCTCCTCCTCTTTTGCGGTGAGGATCGAAGCGCTCACCTCGTACAACGATCATTTAGAGTTTATGCTTGAAATGTTTCGCGCTTATTGCAGACTCGTCCGCAAGCACACGATGCAGGGGCTTTCGCCGATAGTCAGGAAGGCAGTCCTTATGATCGACGCCGACCTTTCGGCAAACCTCTCGCTTGCCACACTTGCCGAGGCGCAAAACGTCAGCTCGGGGTATCTGGCAACGATCTTCAAAAAGGAGACCGACAAGACGGTCTCGGAATATATCAGAGAAAAGCGCGTGGGGCAGGCAAAGCATCTGCTCTCGACGACGAATCTGCAGGTTCAGACCATCGCGCTCCATTGCGGGATCATGGACGTGCAATATTTCACCAAGCTATTCAAAAAAGAAACGGGCAAGACCCCGAAGGAATACCGCGAATATACCAAAAATAATCAAAACCTATAGGAGGATGCAAAGTGACTCGATTTTTAACCGAAGACTTTCTTCTGACGACCGAAACGGCGAAAGTACTCTATCATAAATACGCCTCAGATGCGCCGATCATCGACTACCATTGCCACGTCTCCCCCAAGGAGATATGGGAGGACAAGCGTTTTGCCGACATCACCGAGATATGGCTCGGCGGCGACCATTACAAGTGGCGTCTGATGCGCTCAAACGGCGTCCCCGAACGCTACATCACCGGCGACGCACCCGCTTACGAAAAGTTTCTCAAATTCGCCGAAGCTCTTCCGAAGGCTATCGGCAACCCCATGTACCATTGGTGCCACCTTGAGCTGAAGCGTTATTTCGGCTACTACGGGATCCTGAACGCCGAGACCGCACCCGAGGTCTGGGAGCTCTGCAACAAGAAGCTCGCCGAGGCTGATATGAGCGCGCGCGGAATCATCAGGCAGAGCGGCGTTGCCTTCATCGGCACCACCGACGATCCCGTCGACAGCCTTGAATATCACAAGCTGATCGCGGCTGACGAGTCCTTCGACACCGTTGTTGCCCCCTCCTTCCGCCCCGATAAGGCGCTCAATATCGACAAAGCCGGCTGGCTTGACTATATCGGAAAGCTTTCCGCGGTCTGCGGATACGAGATCAATTCCGTAAGTGCTCTCAAAAAAGCTCTTTCGGACAGAATCGACTATTTCGCATCCTGCGGATGCAAGGCAAGTGACCACGGACTTGACTTTATGGTTTACGCAGAAGGCACGGACGAGGAGCTTGAAGCAATTCTCGCACGCGGACTTGCAGGCGAAGTCGTTCCCTCCGCAGAGGCAGAAGCATTCAAGACTGCCCTTCTCGTTCATTGTGCGAAGGAATACGTCCGCACGGGTATGGCAATGCAGCTTCATTACAACTGCCTGCGCAACCCCAACTCCGCAATGTTCCGGGAGATCGGTCCCGACACGGGATTTGACTGCATCGGTCCGAACGACGGCTGCCGCAAGCTTTCGATGCTCCTTGACAGACTTTACCGCGAGGAAAGCCTGCCGAGAACGATCATTTACAGCCTTGACGCATCCGACAACGCCTTCATCGACACCATCATCGGCGCGTTCCAGGGCACCGAGGTCGCGGGCAAGCTCCAGCACGGCAGCGCTTGGTGGTTCAACGACAACAAAGAGGGAATGCGCGATCAGCTCATAAGCCTTGCCAACCTTTCCATCCTCGGCAACTTTGTCGGAATGCTGACCGACTCGCGCTCCTTCCTTTCCTATACCCGCCACGAATATTTCCGCCGCATCCTTTGCGCCCTCATCGGCGAATGGGTCGAGAACGGCGAATACCCGAACGATGAAAAGGCGCTCGGCGAGATCGTTCGCGGCATCTGTTACGAAAACGCAAAAAGATATTTTTATATGTAAAATATACGGAGGTATAAATCATGCCAATGCAAATGACATTCCGCTGGTACGGCGAGGGCAATGACAAGATCAAGCTCTCGGATATCAAGCAGATCCCCGGTGTTACCGGTATCGTCTGGGCACTCCATCACAAGATGCCAGGTGAGATCTGGGAGATCGATGAGATCGCAGAAGTCAAGCGTCAGCTCGACGAATACGGCTTCAATATGGACGTCGTTGAGTCCGTCAACGTTCACGACGACATCAAGATCGGTCTTCCCACCCGCGACGGCTACATCGAAAACTACAAGCAGACCATCCGTAACCTCTCGAAATTCGGAGTAAAGGTAATCTGCTACAACTTCATGCCCATCTTCGACTGGACAAGATCGAACCTCTTCCATCCCGTCGGCGACGGCTCGACAGCTCTTTTCTACGAAAAGAATATGATCCAGGACGACTACAACGCTATGGCGAAGTACATCCTTGATTTCACCGAAAAATACAATATGTCCTTCCCCGGTTGGGAGCCCGAAAGAATGGCAAAGCTCGACGAGCTCTTTAAGGCTTATGCCGACGTTGACCACGAAAAGCTCTGGGCTAACCTGAAATACTTCCTCGAGGCTATCATGCCCACCTGCCGCGAGTGCGACATCAAGATGGCTATCCACATGGACGACCCGCCTTGGGACATCTTCGGTCTGCCCCGTCTTCTCATCAACGAGGAAAACATCGACCGCTTCCTGCGCATGGTTGACGACGAATATAACTGCCTGACTCTCTGCTCCGGCAGCCTTGGCGCAGACCTCAACAACAACGTTGCAGACATCGTCCGCAAGCATTGCGACCGTATCGCGTTTGCACACATCCGCAACGTAAAGCATTTCGATAACGGCGACTTCTCCGAGGCGAGCCACCGCGACTGCGACGGCGACACGGGCATTCTTGAAATCCTCAAGGCTTACCACGATTGCGGCTTCGAGGGCTACATCCGTCCCGACCACGGCAGACATCTCTGGGGCGAGGGTCCCGGCACGGTACGTCCCGGCTACGGCCTTTACGACCGCGCGCTCGGCATTATGTATATGCTCGGCGTTTGGGATTCGCTTGACAGGCTCCAATCGTAAAACTGCGTTTTACGATTGAGGCGCGCGCTTATCGCCGCTTGACAAAATCGAAGATTTTGTCAGCTCCCCTCGGCGCGCGGACTCGCTTTGCTCGTCTGAAAGGTGTTTTTTCGGAGGCAAAGCCCCCGAAAAAACGAATTTAATAAAATTATGCTGATCTATAAATTGGCAGAAACTCGAAATATATTAAGAGGTAAATAATCATGATCAATCTTCCCATCAATATTGATTACACCGGCAAGGTAGTTGTAGTTACCGGCGCGGGTGGACTTATCTGCGGCGCTATGGCTCGCGCGTTCGCACAGTCGGGCGCAAAGGTTGCGGCTCTCGACCTCAACGAAGAGGCTGTTAAGAAGCTCGCAGACGAGCTCAAGGCAGAGGGCTTCATCTGCGAGGGCTACAAGGCAAACGTTCTCGATCCCGAAATGCTCGAGCAGGTTCATCAGGCGGTTCTTGCCGATCTCGGTCCCTGCGACATTCTCGTAAACGGCGCGGGCGGCAACAACCCCAGAGCTACCACCGACAACGAATATCAGCACGAGGCAAAAGAGGGAGGCAAGTCCTTCTTCGACCTCGATCCTTCGGGCGTTGACTTCGTCTTCAAGCTCAACTTCCAGGGCACACTTCTTCCCACTCAGGCTTTCGCAAAGGATCTCGTAGCAAAGAAGGGCGGCTGCATTCTCAACATCTCCTCGATGAATGCATACACTCCTCTCACCAAGATCCCCGCATACTCTGCGGCTAAGGCAGGTATCTCGAACTTCACACAGTGGCTCGCGACCCACTTTGCAGGCACCGGAATCCGTTGCAACGCCATCGCTCCCGGCTTCCTCGTTTCCGCACAGAACCGCGCGCTCCTCTTCAACGAGGACGGCACCCCCACCGCAAGAAGCGCGAAGATCCTGAACGGCACTCCCACAGGACGTTACGTTGACGCAGAAGAACTCCTCGGCGCGACCCTCTTCCTCTGCGACGACCGCTCCGCATCCGCTATCACCGGCGTGGTTCTCCCCATCGACTGCGGCTTTGCAGCATACTCTGGAGTATAATTACTAAAGCAAGTGCGAACAAAGCGTTCTGGGTGTCCCCTCATCACCCTCTGCGGAGGGAGCTTCTCCCAGGAGAAGCCCAGGGAGGCTTAACGCCTTGAGCTAAATATTTCTCTCTTAGAGAAATGCTGAATTTTTGCTATGCAAAAGTTAAATACGCGCTTCGCGCGAGTTAAATATTCCGCTAAAGCGGAATGAAAAGGTAGAAATTTGCTAAGGCAAATTTCAATTTAATAATAATTCGAAGATTCGAGAATTCCAAACGAAGCTCACAGTAACCCCAGGCTTCTCCTGGGAGAAGCTCCCGCCGCAGCGGGTGATGAGGGGACACCCAGAACGCTTTGTTCGCACTCGTCAATTGAAATATATCAGAAAGGATTATAATAATGGAAAAATACATTCCCGTTGTCGTGATCAAGGAACTCTCCGAGACCGACAAGATACTTACCGCTCTCAAGCACAGCGGTATCAACACCGCGGAGATCACCTTCCGCACCGCTTGCGCGGCTGAGGCGATCGCTTATGCTTGCAAGAATTACCCCGAAATGTCCATCGGCGCGGGCACCGTTATCAACGCAGAACAGTGTGAGGCGGCTCTTGCGGCAGGTGCACAGTTCATCGTTTCCCCCGGTCTTTCGGTAGCCGTTGCAAAGATCTGCATTGAGAAGAATATTCCCTACTATCCCGGTTGCGTAACTCCCACCGAGATCATGCAGGCGCTCGAACTCGGCATCACCACCGTTAAATTCTTCCCCGCGAACGTTTACGGCGGTCTTTCCGCACTCAAGGCACTTTCGGGTCCCTTTCCGCAGGTCAAGTTCATCCCCACGGGCGGAGTTGACCGTTCCAACATCGACGAATTCCTCGCTTTCGACAAGATCGTTGCCATCGGCGGCAGCTTCTTCGTAAAGGAAGCGCTCGAAAAAATGGAGGCTGACAAATGAGCAAGGTAATCACATTCGGCGAAATTATGCTTCGCCTTGCACCCAACGGATACTACCGTTTCTTCCAGAACGACCAAATGCAGGCCACTTTCGGCGGCGGCGAGGCGAACGTTGCGGTTTCTCTTGCCAACTTCGGCATTGAGAGCGCTTACGTAACCAAGCTCCCCAAGCACGCTATCGGTCAGGCGGCGATCGACTCTCTCCGCTACTTCGGCGTTGACACCTCGAAGGTCGTCCGCGGCGGTGATCGCGTTGGTATCTACTACCTCGAAAAGGGCGCGTCCCAGAGAGGTTCCGTATGTATCTATGACCGCGCACACTCCGCGATCGCAGAGGCACAGCCCTCCGACTTTGATTGGGACCAGATCTTCGACGGCGCGGATTGGTTCCACTTCACCGGCATCACTCCCGCTCTCGGCGGCAAGCTCGTTGACATTTGCCTTGAGGCTTGCAAGGCTGCAAAGGCAAAGGGTGTAAAGATCTCCTGCGACCTCAACTACCGCGGCAAGCTCTGGACAAGAGCCGAGGCACGCGAGGCTATGACAAAGCTTTGCGAGTACGTTGACGTTTGCATCTCGAACGAAGAGGATGCAAAGGACGTTTTCGGCATCGAGGCTGAGGGCACCGACATTTACGGCGGCAAGCTCAACCACGAGGGCTACAAGTCTGTTGCAAAGCAGCTTGCGGACAAGTTCGGATTTGAGAAGGTTGCGATCACTCTCCGCACATCCATCTCCGCATCCGACAACGACTGGGCAGGTATGCTCTATGACGGCGAGAACTACTGCTTCTCGAAGTCCTATCACCTCCACATCGTTGACCGAGTTGGCGGCGGCGACTCCTTCGGCGCGGGCTTAATCTATTCTCTGCTCTCGGGCAAGGATACTCAGGGCGCGATCGAGTTTGCAGTTGCGGCATCCGCACTCAAGCACTCGGTCGAGGGCGACTTCAACCGCGTCAGCGTCAGCGAAGTTGAAAAACTCGCAGGCGGCGACGGAAGCGGAAGAGTACAAAGATAATTTTATATTAAAATCGCACCCCGCGCGGGGTGCGATTTTATTTTTGTGCGGCAACTATCGAAATCTGCGTTAACATATTAATATCGAAAATCATCTCCTTTATAAAACAAAAAAGTGCGCCAACCGAAGTCTGCGCACCGAAAAACGCGAACTCCGATTGTTG
Organism: Clostridia bacterium; assembly: GCA_017415485.1. Lineage (GTDB taxonomy): Bacteria > Bacillota > Clostridia > Oscillospirales > CAG-272 > CAG-390. Next base: position 75 of record JAFQGP010000075.1, on the reverse strand, counting down.
TCACACAAACCAATCGGAATAGGAATATTTCAGCCATACCAAAAGTAAAGGAGCTTGCGTTTTTGCCAAATTCAT
>JAFQGP010000004.1 GCA_017415485.1 Clostridia bacterium | reverse complement strand
TCTTTACTTCGCCGCTTCCACCGGTTGTACCGCCGTTTTGACTGTCATCATCAAAATAATTTTCTTTCTCTTCCTCGCTCTCATCCTTCAATTCATCGCCGTTGAACTTCAAAGGCTTCTTGCCGTGTGCCTTGCGATCTTCGTTTATTGCACGGTTAAGATCATCTATATACTCTCTCGCTTCAACCTTTGCCTGCTTTTCCACATACTTATTCTTGTTTGCGTTTGCTTTCAAGTGAGTACTGTCCGAATAAAGTATCTTACCGCCTACAAGTCCTTTTGCCATTGCCTGACGCACTATCTCGTCAAATATCTGCTGTGGGATATCCGTGCCATTATATCTGCGTAATCTGTTTTGCCAGATCACGCTTACATCGGGAAGCTTTTCCGTCAGATCATATCCTATGAACCATCTGTATGCTACGTTCACTTCTATCTCTTTAAGCAATCTTGTTTCACTGCGTATTCCGTATAAATATCCTATAAAAAGCATACGGAAAAGAACCTCAGGTTCTATTGCGGGGCGTCCGTTGTTCTCGCAATAATATGGCTTGCAGATCTTATTGATGAAACTGAAATCTATTGTTTTATCTATCTTTCTCAAAAGGTGATCTTCAGGTACAAGTTCTTCCAGTATTACAAATTCAAGTTTATTTTGCTTCCCGTTTCTTTCCGTAAACATTGGCGTTTCTCCTTGCTTTTTCTTGTATCTATATTATACCATATTTCCGCTTTTCTGTAAAGTACGACAAAGGGCTCAGAACTTTCGTCCTGAACCCTTTGTCAGTGGTCTGAATAAAACCGCCTTGCGGCGGTTTTATTGTTTTATACCTTTAGAGCGCCCTTCGGATTCATCTTAATCCGCGCGCTTCCGTATTTCGCGGCGGCGCCGAGGCAGGATTCGATGGTGAGTAGGCGGTTGTATTTCGCAAGTCGCTCGCTTCTGCAGGGTGCGCCGGATTTGATGAAGGGAGAGCAGAGCGCGACGGCGAGGTCGGCGAGGGTGCTGTCCTCGGTCTCGCCCGAGCGGTGCGACATTACCGTCATATAGCCCGATGCCGCCGCCATCTCGCAGACTCGGATCGTCTCCGAAAGTGTGCCGATCTGATTCGGCTTGACGAGCACGGCATTTGCCGCGCCCTCCTCGATCCCACGCTTCACTCTCTCGGGATTTGTTACGAAGAAATCGTCGCCGACGAGCATAATCTTTGAGCCAAGCCGCTCGGTCATCTTGCTCCATCCGACAAAATCACGCTGATCGAGTCCGTCCTCGATCGAATAGATCGGATAACGCGCCGAAAGCGACTCCCAGAGCGAGATCAGCGCCTCGGTGTCGTAGGTCTTTCCGCTCTTCGGGCAACGGTACTGCCCCTCGGACTCGGAATACCACTCGCTCGCCGCAACGTCGAGCGCGATCCGCACCTCGTCAAGGGAATATCCCGCATCGGTGATAGCGCGACAGATCAGATCGAGCGCCGCTGTGTCGCTCTCGAGATTCGGTGCATATCCGCCCTCGTCGCCGACAGCTGTTGAAAGCCCTTCCTTTTTGAGAATCGAGCCGAGAGTATGATAGATCTCGCAACCCGCTCGCAACCCCTCCGAAAAGCTCGAAGCACCAACGGGCATTATCATAAATTCCTGAATATCGACGTTATTCGACGCATGCGCGCCGCCGTTGAGGATGTTGAACATCGGCACGGGCAGGCGGCAGGTCTTTGCACCGCCAAGATATTGCCACGGACATTGCGAGAAGGACGCCGCAGCGGCACGCATTGTGGCAAGCGACACGGCAAGGATCGCATTTGCGCCGAGCCTCTTTTTCTCTGCGGTGCCGTCGATGCCGCACATTATGCGGTCAACCTCGAACTGCTTTGTCGCGTTTACCCCCGCAAGCGCGGGCGAAATTTCGTCCCTGATGGCTTCAATTGCTTCCTTTACGCCTTTACCGCCAAATCGTCCCGCATCGCCGTCGCGCTTTTCGTGAGCCTCATAAATGCCCGTCGATGCACCCGAGGGCACACTCGCTCTGCCAACGCTTCCGTCACGGCAAAGCACGGTTGCCTCAACTGTCGGATTTCCGCGCGAATCTATCACCTCGCGCCCGATGATCTTTTCTATAATAGGTTTGTTTTGAATCATAATTACGCTCCTTTTTCTTTTATAATTAGTATGGGAAATAACCAAAAAAGTATTCGGATATTTCCCATTGAAGAGTATTAAATATTATTCATTATATCTTGAAAAGTAACAAGCGTTACATTACCCAATTCATCGGCTTTTTCCTCACATCCCTTTGTAAAACCGGATTTAGAAAACAGATACAAATAAACATTTTTGTAATGGAACAAGCCGCTGCGGTATAAAAGCGTCTCCAATACTTTAGTATCAACTCTTTCATTTGTCCACTTACATTCACCAAATATCGCTGTGTCATTGTTACACTCCGCGATCATATCTATCTCAACCTGCTTCTTCTCATTTGGATCATTGCCCCACCAACGCCCAAGCTCCGTAAATGTAGCCGGAGTTTTTGACATACGGTTCAATTGCCATAAATATTGCTTACATATTTCCTCAAAAACCATTCCCATATATGTGGACATTCCGTCGGAAACCGATTTATAGGCGACATCAATCATACTGTTTTGTAACAGCGACAGATTCTGCGGAACAAATCTGTACCAGAATCTGAACAGATTATCATCAATAATGTATATCGTTTTTTTGGTACTGTCTTCTTTGAACGGGGTTTCTTTCTTAATAATACCGAGAGTCAAAAGCTTTTTCAGGCATATAGCGCAGGCGCTTGTTGTCTCGCCGACTTTGACGGAGATTTCAGAAAGCTTTGTGCAACCCGTGGCAATTGCCGAAATAATTGCATTATATAATGATGCCTTTTGGACCTCTTGCTTTAACAAATTAGCCGGCTCCTCAAATAAATACGAATTTGGGTCCAGAACATTGTCCTTAATATTATCTTCAACCGAAAGAGAATCGTCTATCTGCAAAAGATATTGAGGTGTGCCGCCTACAATACCGTAGATCAGTGCCATATCTTCATCGCTGAAATTCTTAAAATACTTTCTGCTTTCCGCAAAATCAAAAGGTAATATCTTAAACTGGGCTGTGCGCCTGCCGTAAAGAGGACTTTTATATCCAAGCACTTGCTCCTCCATAAACGACATAGATGATCCGCATAGAATCAAATACAGTTGTGAGTTATCCTTATATTTATCTATCAACTTCTGCAATACCGAAGAAAAAGGCTTGTATGCCTTAGCTACGTAAGGATATTCATCAATCGAGAAAACCAACCGTTTGTTTTCCGAAAGCTTAAAAATCGCCTCGAGTGCTGATTGAAACGAGGAGTATATCGGTGCCTCTCCAGCTCCGCCAACGTAATGATGTATAGCGTGACTTAGATTTTCAAGATTTTGTGAAGCAGTGCTTTCAATTCCCGTGAAAGAGATCGCATCCTTGCCCCTAATAAATTCATTTATCAGAGCTGTTTTTCCCACTCTGCGGCGACCGTATATTACCGGGAATTGGAATATATCAGTGCCATACAAGCTGTTAAGCTTTTTCAGCTCTCTTTCTCTGCCAATAAACATAGATCTCACCTCTCAATCTTGATTGCTATTCTATTATACCATACCGCAGAATAATTGTCAATAGATTTACTAAAAACGTTTTTAGTAAAATCGTTTTTAGTAAATATTCATAAACAAAATGAGATGCCCGAAGACATCTCATTTTTACTTTTACTTTTTCTTCTGCTGCTTGCACCAGACGTTCATGACCGTCTTGTGGGGCAGAAGTTTTACTCCAAGCACCTGTGCGCGGACGGGGAAACCGCAAACGGAAACGTCCTTGCCCTTCTTCATATCGCGGAGAGCGCGGGTGATGACCTGCTCGGCGGTGTAATATCTGTTGTAGTAGCTGATGGTATCGTCATGCACGGCGGTATCAAAGAACTCGGTGAGGACCCAACCGGGGCAGACCGCCATCATACGGATATTGCGTCCCGCACTCTTGAGCTCGCGGTTTGTGGCGCGAGAGAAGGAGAGCACAAATGCCTTCGAAGAGCCATACACATTGATAAAGGGTACGGGCTGGAAGGAGGAAAGCGAGCCGAGCTGATAGATCTTTCCGCCGTCGGACATGTGCGCGAGAGTATGATAGGTCATAGCCACAAGCGCCTTGTCGTTGAGGTCGATCATCGCAAGCTGACGCTCGAGATCCATATCGAGGAATCCGCCGAAATGACCGAATCCCGCTGCATTTACAAGCACACGCACGTCCGCATTCTCGGATTCGAGCATCGACTTGTACTCCGCCCACGACTCGGGCTTCGAGAGATCCATCGAGATCACTCTTGCGGGATTCTTGCAAGCCTTTGCGATTTCGGCAAGCTTCTCCGCGCGGCGCGCGATGAGCCATATCTCGTCAAATTTCTCTTCGCCGTCGATGCGGAGGGCGAACTCTCTGCCCATTCCCGACGATGCGCCGGTGATGACGGCAATATTTTTCTTATTTCCCATTAAAGAGCCTCTTTAGCGTATTCCTTATTCATCTCGCGGTACTCTGCGCTGATCTCGGATACGATCGCGCGAGCCGCAGCAGCCGCCTCGGGAGTTACCTCTTCATCGAAATCGCAGAAGGAATTTTCGCTGATGTCTCTGCCCGAAAGGGTAGCATATACGTTCAGCGCGAGCAGATATCTGCCAATGCCCTTATGCGCGTGGAAACCGTCGCGGTGGACTGCCTCAAGACCATAGTTTGCCTTTTCCTGCCAGAGCTTATACATAACCTCGCCGTTGGGAATGATTCCCCACGCGCGGGTGTTCTTTGCCATCTCGACGTAGCAATGCTTTATAGCAGGGAACATTTCCTCGGGTGTAGTAAAGGATGTGAGCTTGAAGCGGGGCGCATCGGTCTCGAAGGTCCAGGTCTGGTGAACGTAGAACTTCGCCTTGGGAGCGTGGATGCGTACAAACTCAGCAAGCGCGGTTGCGAAGGGATCGTAGCTTTCTTCATCACCGCTCAGAGGGCTGCACTGCTGTGTTGCGACAACGTCCCATTCGTCGGAAAGGAGCACCTGCTGGAGCGAAACCATAAGACCGCTCTTGTGGCCGTTGATCTGGTATTCGTAAGCCGCCTCGCCCGAAAGCATATTGCGGTAGTGACGATAAAGCGAGCAACCGCCGATATAAAGGTTGACGACCTTCCAATTCTTGCCGTCGGCACGTGCGATACCGTGGAGATAGCGGGTAGTATCCTCGCCAAAGCTGTTAGCAATAAAAAGTACTTTCATTTCTTTTCACCTCAGATAATGATATAATCGGGAATACCGTTGATAAACTTGGGGCTTGCCTCGCCTGCGATAAGGGGAAGCAGATAGCGGCAGCATTCGTCGGTGACGTCATTGCCTGCCTCATTGATAAACTTATCGTCAACGACCTTGATCTTGTTTGCGATCTCGGAAACGTCGGAGTGACCGATGGTGTAGGAATATTCCTCACCCTCGCCGCGAAGGATGAGCATCATCTCGCGGGAAAGTCCCTCTGCCGCTGCCTTAACGGCTGCGCGACCAACCGAAACAGACTCGGTGAGGTCCTGAGCAGACGCGATGTGAGCGGCACATCTCTGGGGGAGATTGAGCTCGATGGAACGGACCTTGCATCCGAGTTCAGCCTTGACCGCAAGCTCGAGAGCCTTGCCCGTGCCCGAAAGCTGCTTGTGACCGAATGCGTCGGTCGACTCAACGCCGATGCCCTCGCAAACGTATCTTCCGTCAGCAAAGCGGATACCCTCGGAAACCGCGATAACGACGTTGGGGTGCTTCTCGAGAGCCGCGCGGACGTCAGAGAAGAACTGCTCCATGCTGAAAGTGCGCTCGGGAAGGTACACGTAATCGGGAGCAACGCCGTTGACAACTCTGCCGATAGCGGAAGCGGTGGTCAGCCAGCCCGAGTCACGGCCCATGATCTCAACGATGGTGACAGCCTTGGTGGTATAAACCGCGCAGTCGCGGATGATCTCCTGCATCGTTACGGCGATATACTTTGCCGCGGAGGGGAATCCGGGTGTGTGATCGGTGCCGACAAGGTCGTTGTCGATGGTCTTCGGTACGCCGATGATCCTCATCTCGTACTCGTGACCCTTGGTGTACTCGGAAAGCTTTGCAACGGTGTCCATAGAATCGTTGCCGCCGATATAGAAGAAATAGCGGATGTTGTACTTCTTGAAAATCTCAAGCAGGTGGGCATAAACCTCTTCTCCGCCCTCTTCGCCCTTCTTGGGGAGTTTCTTACGACAAGAGCCGAGAGCGGCTGCGGGAGTGTGCTCAAGACGGGTGATGTCCTCGTCCTTTGCGAAGATCGCACCAAGATCGACAAGATCCTCGCGCAGAAGTCCCTCAACGCCGTTGCGCATACCGTAAAGAGTGCCGATCGCGCCGCCGTGGGAATCCTTGTCAAGATAACCTCTGATAACACCGGCAAGTGTTGCATTGATTGCCGCAGTAGGTCCGCCGGACTGACCTACAACAGCATTTCCGTAAAGAATAGCCATATTTTTTCTCCTATATCTGATTAATTTTCTTTCTTCTTAAATGCCACTGCGGTGCAAGCACACGCAATGACGATAACGATAGCCGATGCCGATGCAAAGCATCCGTCATCAACAGTTTCCAAGGTTTCGGGAGTAGTGGTCACCTCGGTGGATGTCGTGATTTCCGGTTCGGTTTCGGGAACTGTGGTAACGACCGGATAGGGTGTGGTCTCGTACCCGGTTATAACCACTGTCTCTATTGTACCGGGCTCGGGTGTAATCTCGGGTTCAGTTGTAACCACGGGCTCGGGCGTGGTTTCGGGCTCCGTGATAGGCTCGGTCACAGGTTCGGTAACAGGCTCGGTGATGGGTTCTGTCACGGGTTCAGTTATGGGTTCTGTTACAGGCTCTGTGATCGGTTCTGTGATCGGTTCCGTGATCGGTTCGGTCACGGGTTCGGTCGTAATTTCGGGTTCCGGAGTAGTTTCGGGCTCCGGTTCGGTCGTAATTTCGGGTTCCGGTGTAGTTTCGGGCTCCGGTTCTGTTGTAATTTCGGGCTCGGGAGTGGTTTCGGGCTCCGGTTCAGTCGTGATTTCGGGCTCGGGTGTAGTCTCGGGCTCGGAAGTAACCTCTGATTCCGTTGTATCCTCGGGCAGGCTTGCAAGATAAGCGGAAATGAGCTTCGCTATCTCACGGTGACCCGCGGCGTTGGGATGAATATCGTAATCAAGGATGTTGGTCAGTCCCGCGGCATCGCAGTCAATGACCGAGGGAACGTCGAGCGCGGTAAAGCCATATTTTTCGCAGGCTGCCTCGACAGTACCGTTGATCGTGTCGATAACTCCGCCAACAAACTCACCAAGCTCGCTTCCTATATCGAATCCGCCGATGTTTGTCACATTTTCAAACGGATTATATTGCTTAAGAAAAATGATTTCCGCATTGGGAGCATTGGTTGAAAGGAAATCTCCGATCTTTACCATATTTGCAACGCAAGCAAGATAAGCCGCGGCGATGGTGAGCAAGAATTCCGTGCTTGCCGCAACCTCGGAGATCTTTTCGGGTGTAATTGTCAAAACGACATCGATTATTTCGTCAAGATCTTTCAATTCTCTGCCCGCGACCATCGAAACGACTCTCGGCGCGAGCGACAAAAGATCGTTTCCGCCGATGCTGATGATGATCAGCTCAGCCGATCCGACATCTTCCTGTATTGTCGGAAGCAAAGCCGCAAGATCGCCGGTCGTATCGCCGTTGACCGCTTTGTTTATATACGTGCTTCCGCCCTTCAGGCCAAGCGAAGCCGCGATAATATTCGCATAAGATTCACAAAGATAAGGATCCCCTCCGGGCTCGTAATTCGCAAGTCCATAGCCCGTGGTGATCGAGTCGCCAAGAACCAGCATAACCGGCTCTTTTTCCAAAGATGCATATACACAAGTCAGAACAAGCGGAGCGAGGAGCACCATTGCCAATATGAAGGCAAATACTCGTTTAATAGATTTCCTCATTATTTCTCCTTCTTTTTAAGTACAAAGCAAGCACATAGCGCAACGATTATTGCCGCACTTGAAACCGACGAAAAGCAACCGGGAGCTTCAAGCTGTGCCTCGGTCTCGGGTTCGGTTTCGGTGGGGGCGGGGCGGGTGAGTTCAACGGCTATTGTCGTCTCTTCCATTGTAGTTTCGGGCTCGGTCTCGGGCTCCGCGGTATTTTCGGAGGGATCGAGAGAGATGCCGAGATGGCTTGCAAGAAGCCTTGCTATCTCAACGTGACCCGAGGCGTTGGGATGAATATCGTAGTTGAGCATATTGGTCAACCCCGCCGCATTGATGTTGATGACGGAGGGCACGTCCAAGACCTCAAATCCGTTTGCCGCGCCGACCTTTTCCATCGAAGCATTAACGCTCGCGATCAGAGTGTCGGCATAGTTGCCGAAATCGCCGAAACCGAGAACGTTTTTCATCGGATTATACTGCTTTAGGAGTATAACGCGTGCCTCTGGAGCATTTTTCTTGATGATCTCTGCGATCTCGCCGAGATTCTTTTCATAATTTTCAAGGACTGTGCCGATCTTTTTCTGATACGAAGTGTTGTTAGCAAGAGCGGCGAACTTTTCGGGTGTTGCGGCGGCGAGCACGTCGATGGATGCGCCGAGGCCGCTGACAGTCTTGCCCGCGATCGCGGAGGCAACTATCGAGATCGACCCGAGCAGATCGTTTCCGCCGATGGTAACGATGATAAGATCGGAATAACCGATATAATTTTCAATATCAGGGAGTGATTTCAGCATATCCGCGCTGGTCGCTCCGTTGACTGCCTTGTTTATATAGGAATCCCGCGCCTCAAGGCCGAGGGCGTTTGCAACGAGATTTGCATAGGATGCGCAGGTATAAGGGTCTCCGTCCGTGATATAATCATCAAGTCCATAGCCCGTGGTGATCGAATCGCCGAGAGCGAGCATAAATTCAGGCTTTTTGGCATCTGCCGAAGCAGGAAGAACAAGTGAGACCAAAATAGCCAACGCCGCCGCAAAAGAAACAAAGCGAGCAGTAATTCTTTTCATAATTCAGCCTTTCATATATAAATAATAATACATTATATATGATACCATATTTTATGCGATTTTTCAAGACTTTTCCGTAACTTTTAATCGTCCTCTTATACTTTTGATCATATCAGATCAACTTTTACACTTGACAATTCAATGAAATAAGGTTATAATAACTTAACAAACCTCAACACACTCCAAGGAGGACAGTTTTATGTTCAAAAAGCTATTATCCGCTCTGATCTGCCCAATGATACTCCTTCCGTTTTGCTCTTCAACGGTATCCGCATCCGCCACTCAGAAAGCCAAATCTGAAACAATAGTCGGCAAATGGATATGGGGAAACACCATAGCGGATCTCGGCACCGACGGCGCTGAAATACTGATGTCAAGATGCGCTTCCGAGGGTATGACGGATGTATATCTGCTCATCAAAGGTACGGGCGGCAAGCTTGGTTATCTCAAAACACAATATACCGATATTCTCACAAGAAACGATCGAGACGTGCTTCAAGAAACTATAGATGCCGCGCATAAAAGAGGCATCCGCGTTCACGCTTGGATATGCGTCGTGCGTGATGAGACCTACAAAGCCAATCATCCCGACGCGGGAATTTATCAGTACATCCGCGGGCGCGATAACAAATTCATCACTCCTTACAACGAAGGCTACCGCGAGTATATCGGAAACGTAGCGCGGGAGCTTGCAGAGTACGATATAGACGGTCTGCACCTCGACTATGTCCGCTATAACCACAACGCCAACGGCTGGAGTGAAGAGGATTTTGAAAGACTTGCCTCTATGGGAGCAAATCTTGACCGTGTCAAAGAATTGGTTGAAACAACGTGGGGTTATAACGGCCGCGCGGAAGACCCGAATTATATTTTCAACGCCTACAAGAATAATGACCCCGACGCCATTATCATCGCGCAGTACCGCAAAAATAACATCAAGGAGCTCGCGCAGCACATAATCAGCGAAGCAAGAGCGGTAAATCCGAACCTCATATTCAGCGCCGCAATCATGCCCGAGGGAGCATACGACAGTGCCACCTCCGAACTGCATTACGGTCAAAGCTACGATGACGCCGCAAAGATTTACGACTACATTTGCCCCATGGCTTATTCCGGAACCTACGGAAAGACGGATGACTGGGTCACTACCGTCGCCAAAAACTCCATAGACAAGGGCAACCGTGTCGTTATGGGCATTCAAGCATTTGACGACGTGACATCCGCGCATATCATGGCAGAGGTAGAAAACATTCGTGAGCTTACAAAAGATCCGACTTACAAAGACAGTATGCTTGGCGTGGTCTTCTTTCGCTCCGGCACCTTCGAATATGCAAAGGCGACCTACGACGTAGAAAACAAGATAATCACCGTAAAGCTTGAAAACACAGGCTCTTCCGCTTACACCAAGGTGCGCGTTGACGCCAAGAACGGGATCAGATTCACAGAAGCAGGAATCGGAGACGGTATTAACACAAATGCAAAATCTACGCTATCATCAAGCGGATCAAACGCCACCTTCAGCGCCACCAATTTGCTCGGTGCAGGCAAAAGCGGCTATCTGTATTTGAAATACGAGGGCGATATAGATCCCGCCAAGCTCCCCGTCCTTGTCCGCATATACAGTTCAAGTACCGAATTAAGAATATATACGACTTTTTGTGACACAAGCGCAAGCAACGCAGAGATGGGTGAACCGAAATTTCCCGAGTCCGAAGTAACGACTTCGGAAGCCACGGAAAGTGAGACTACCGAGGGCGAAGAAACAAGTGAGCCGATTTTCGATATCACCACCGATGTGCATACAGAAGATTCCGATCGCGAAGGCGAAAAAAAGCCATCTTCCCTTCTGCCGATAATCATCGGTACTGCAGCGGCAATTGCCGCAGTGGGAACAGGAATGTTCATTTTGATGAAACGGAAGAAAAAGTAAGCTTTTTGGCAAAACAGAACAGGCTGAGTCACCGAACAGAGTGATTCAGCCTGTTCTAATTGCGTTTCGCATCCAAATCACGGCGTAGCCGTGTATGGAATCATCGCGAAGCAATGTATGGAATTGCGACGAAGTCGCGTATTGAATCAACACAAAGTGTTGCATGGCATCAAGCCGCAGAAATACACAGCGCGATGCCATACCGCAAAGCGGATGCCATACACGCTACGCGTGATTACATACCAAGCCTTGCGGCTTGGATTAAAAAAGCACATCGCATCGCGATGTGCTTTTTTAGACCCCCGCCGAGCCGTGTAACCGCCGCCTCGGAACCCTGCCAAGCAAGGTGGGTGCCTATCATTGGCCTCACTGCTCCCAACATCCCGTGCAATCGTCGAGACAAGTCGATCGAGGAATGCGCGGGGAGGTCTGCAAAACAGCCGCCGAATCTATTTCAGCTCCCTTTAAAGTAACGTCGGTTCCACTAATACGGTTAATCACAAACTAAGCAGGAGAATGAATACCGATTATTCTGCGTCGTAGTCGTATTCCGCGCTGAATGCGTCATCAAAAACGCCCGCGATACGCTCAAACTCCGCGTCGTCCTCAATGTCAACGAGCTCCTCGTTGCCGTCAGCGTCCTTAACGCTCTTGAGGATGATGTACTCCTCGAAGCCGCCGTCTTCATCGGCGCTGCCTTCGGGGATGAGGGCAAAATACTGCACGCCCTTGTCAACGTAGCCGCCGATCAGCTCAAAGCGGACTTCGTTATCATTTTCATCGAGAAGGGTCACGATCTCAACTTCGCCTTCGTCGATTCCGAGAGGGATATTCTTATCAGTCATGGTTGTCACCTGTCCTTAATCTTTCTATATATATTGTATACGATATTCGCCGATTTGTCAATGGGAATTTTTAGATTTTTCAAAAAAATTTATTCACCGAGATCAAGCACGCTTGAAAGTATGTAATTTGAAACAAACATACCCATCGAGGTGAAGCGGTAGCCCCTCTCGTCCTTCTCGACAAATCCGTCATCGACGAACTCATCAAGGCGCGCACCGTACTTTTCGGCGAAGGATGTGTTGAATCTTCTCTCGAAATCCTCGATCACGATGCCTTCCGAAAGGCGCATTCCGAGCATGATGTATTCTTCCATACACTCCGCGGAGTCGATCTTTTCTGAGGTGGCAACAATGTTGATATCGGTGCCGATGATCTCGAGACCGTCGATGTAATCGCGTACCACGCGGGTGGTCGAGAAACGCTCGTCCTCGAAATATGAGTGTGCGCCCGCGCCGAGTCCGAGATAGTCGTCACAATGCCAATACTTGAGATTGTGGAGCGACGCCGCACCGTCGCGGCAGAAATTCGAGATCTCGTATCTTTCATATCCGCGCGCGGCAAGATAATCGACCGCGTGGGTATACATTGAAAATTCAGCCTCCTCGCCGGGAAGAGCAAGCTTGTCGCGCATTGCGGCAAAGGGAGTGCTTTCCTCGATCTTGAGCGCGTAGAGCGAAATGTGCTCGGGTCCGAGCGAGGTGATCGCGGTCAGAGTTTCAACAAAGCTCTGCTCGGTCTGTTCGGGGATCCCGTACATAAGATCGACGCTGATGTTGTCGAATCCCGCCTCGCGTGCATCGTTGTAGCACTTGACGAACTGCTCGTAGGTGTGGATCCTTCCAAGCGCCTTCAGCTCACCTGCCTGAGCGCTCTGGCAACCGATAGAAAGACGGTTTGCACCAAGACGGCGAAGCTTTTTCAGATAATCAAGATCAGCCGTCGCGGGATTGCATTCAACCGTGAACTCGGCGTATTTATCAACCTTGAAATTGGCATAGATCGCGTCAATGATGCGCGAGATGCGCTTGATATCAAGGTATGTGGGAGTTCCGCCGCCGATGTAGACCGAATCGATCGAATAATTGCGGCAACGCGAGCTCCAGTCCTCCATCTGCAAAATCAGCGCGTCGGTATAATGCTCAACCACGCCCTTGTTGTTGGGAACAAAGGAGCAGAAGTCACAATAATCGCACTTGCTCTTGCAAAAGGGGATGTGTATGTAAAGCCCGAGGGGCTTGCGATTTTTCTTTCTGTCTGTGCATTTAACTTTGTGGGAGAAGGGGTACGGAAATCGGTGTCATGAGGGTGGTTGATAAGGTGTTTTTTATTCTTTTTCTGCTGCTGATTCTGATCTCCCAGTTTTCATTTTTTGATGTGATCCGGCTTTACGGTTTCAGTGTTCCGGCGGGCTTTCTTGTGGTGAGTCCGTT
>JAFQGP010000074.1 GCA_017415485.1 Clostridia bacterium | reverse complement strand
TCAGCCTTCGCCACCGTGCTTCAAAACGGTGAAGCTCTGCTTCTCCGTTTTGGACAGAGACAATACTTCCCGATTGTAGGGAAGTATTGTCTCTGTCACCCTTTTTAAGGTAAAATATAAAATAAAATGACATAAAAGCCCCTCGTCCATCAGGACGAGGGGCTTTTATGTCCGAGCAGTCGGCAGGGGCGCCGCCTGCTCGAAGCGCAGGGGAAAGTTCCGACCTCTGCGGAGGTCGGCAAGGGCTGCGCGCCCTTGACGGCGCCACCTTTTGAAAAAGGTGGACGAAAACTTTTGATCTGTTTAGTTGGGTGGTTAAGATAAAAGGGCGCGGTCAGAGGCGAATTCTTCGCCGCTCTTTTTGGAGAACATTTCAAGCAGGTTCTCGACGGTGAGGTTCTTCTTTTCCTCGCCTGCGATGTCGAGGATGATTTTGCCGTCCTTCATCATGATCAGGCGGTTGCCGTGGGTGATCGCGTCGCGCATATTGTGGGTGACCATCATTGCGGTCAGTCCCATCTGCGAGATGATGCGGTCGGTGGTTTCAAGCACTTTTGCGGCAGTCTTCGGGTCGAGTGCGGCGGTGTGCTCGTCGAGGAGGAGAAGATGCGGGCGGTTGATGGTTGCCATCAGCAGAGTGAGCGCCTGTCTTTGACCACCCGAAAGCAGTCCGACCTTGACTGTCATTCTGTCTTCAAGTCCAAGCTCGAGGGTGGAAAGAAGCTCGCGGTATTGCTTCCTTTCGGCATCCGTGATCCTCCAGCGGAGGCTTCGCGCCTTTCCGCGTCTTGCGGCGAGGGCGAGGTTTTCCTCGATCTCCATATTTGCCGCCGTACCGAGCATCGGGTCCTGGAAAACTCTGCCGAGGTATTGCGCGCGGCGATGCTCCGGCATATGGGTGACGTCGTTGCCGCCAATGATGATCTTTCCTTCGTCGATCGGCCAGCTTCCCGCGATCGCGTTCAGCGTTGTCGATTTGCCCGCGCCGTTGCCGCCGATAACGGTTACGAAATCGCCCTCTTTAAGGTGCAAATCGATCCCCGCGAGTGCGGTTTTTGCATTTACCGTGCCGGGGTTGAATGTCTTTTTAACGCCGATAAGCTCAAGCATTTTTCTGTTCCTCCCCGTCGGTAGATTTTTTTGGTTTTGCTTTTGCTTTGCTCTTGAGGTAGGGGATCGCAAGGAAGATCGCGACCATAACTGCCGAGAGCATTTTGAGCAGGTCTGTGTCAAGACCGAGGTAGATAACGGTCTGGTAAACGAGGTAGTAAACGATGCTGCCTCCGATCACGCAGAGGAGCGAGAGTGCGAAATTGCGGACCTTGCGTCCGAAGATCGCCTCGCCGATGATAACGGCGGCAAGACCGATGACGATCGCGCCCTTACCCATATTGATGTCCGCCTGACCGAGGAACTGCGAAAGCAGTGCGCCCGCAAGTGCGACAAGACCGTTCGAGAGAACGAGTCCGATGAGCTTCATCACGTTCGTGTTGATGCCCTGCGCGCGGCTCATTGCGGGGTTGTTACCCGTCGCGCGGATCGCGCTTCCCGTTTCTGTTCCGAAGAACCAGTAAAGAAGTCCGATAACGGCGCCGCAAGAGATCACGAGGACGAGAATGTTCTGCCAAGCGGGATTGAGCTGTGTGACGAGGAGCTTATAGTTTCGTGCGGAAAGTGCTTGATTTGCCTTTCCGAGTATTTTAAGATTGACCGACCAGAGGATAAGCTGGGTCAGAATGCCCGAAAGGATCGGGGGAATGCCGAGCGCGGTGTTGAAAAGTGCGGTGACGAGTCCCGAAAGCATACCCGCGAAAGTGGCAAGGAGCATTGCAAGCCAAAGGGGAAGACCGCTGACTACCGACATCGCGCAGACACAAGCGCCCGTGCAGATCGAGCCGTCAACCGTAAGGTCGGCAAAATCAAGTATTCGATAAGTCAGATAAACGCCGATCGCCATAATTCCCCAGATAAGTCCCTGGGATATGGCGCCGGGCAGAGAAGCAATGTAGTTCAGCATAATGAATTCCTTTTCCCACCGCCTAAGCCCGACGGTGGGAGAACGTTGATTTTGATTTATTGAGCTTCTTCGATTACGATAGCTTCATAACCGGTGGGAGGAGTGATT
The DNA here is from genome assembly GCA_017415485.1 of Clostridia bacterium. Taxonomy (GTDB): domain Bacteria; phylum Bacillota; class Clostridia; order Oscillospirales; family CAG-272; genus CAG-390. The sequence continues at coordinate 20,342 of JAFQGP010000074.1, read as the reverse complement.
CCAAGGTCAGCGCAGATCACGGGGTTGTACTTCTTTGTGGTCGCGGAAGCGTATTCGATGGGCATTTCGGCGATCTTTGCCTCGCCCTTGAGGATTTTGGCAGCCATCTTGCCGGTTGCGTAGCCGAGGTCATAGTAGCTGATCGAAAGGGTCGCAACTCCGCAGCCCTTGCAGATGCCTTCTTCGCCCGCAACGATGGGGGTCTTATTTCCTGTCATTGCACCGTAGATGGTCTCGGTGCAGGATGCGGCGGTGTTATCGGTGGGAATGTAGATAACGTCGCTTGCGGCAGCGGCAGCCTGAGTCACAGCGGTGACGTCATTGGTGTCGGTGAACTTGAATTCGCTGACTGTGTAGCCCATAGCCTCAAGCTCGGGCTTGATGACGTTCGACTGGAACTGCGAGTTGGGCTCTGCGGAGCAGAAGAGGATGCCGATCTTCTTTGCATCGGGGAACATTTCCTTGATCATCTTTGCCTGCTCGGTGAGGGGAGCGAGGTCGCAAGTGCCCGAAATATTGCCGCCAACGGTGCCGTTGAAGTCTTTAAGATCAAGGGCGGTGGTGTAGTCGGTGATCGAAGTGCCGAGGATCGGGATATTGACGGTTGCGTTTGCGGCAGCCTGAAGCGCCGAGGTCGCGTTTGCCATAATGAGGTCGACTCTCTTTGAAACGAGGGTGTTTGCGATGGTTCCGCAGGTGTCGGCAGAGCCGCCTGCGTTCTGATAGTCAAAGGTCACGTTTTCTTCGCCGAGCTCTTCTACGAGAGCATCCTTAAAGCCCTGAGTCGCGGCGTCGAGTGCGTCGTGGTCAACAAGCTGAATGATTCCGACGGTATACTTGCCGTCGTCCTTACAAGAAGCGAAGGTGAGCGTGCAGGTGATGAGGAGTGTGAGTGCCATTACGGCGGAGATGATTCTTCTTGTGGTTTTCATAATAATTCTCCTTTTGCGAGATAATATTATATTGCTTGTTTTGCCAAGTAATATTCAGTTAATTGGTGCCTTCTATTTGCTGAAGGACGAGGCTTTCTCCTGCATATTTCTTGCGGAGAACGGGCTTTTCGATCTTGCCCGTGGGGTTGCGGGGAACGGTTGCAAAGACGATCTTGCGCGGGCGCTTGTATCGGGGGAGCTCAAGGCAGAAGGTGTTGACTTCATCTTCGGTCATATTTTCGCCTTCCTTGACCTCGATCACCGCAAGAGTGATCTCACCGAGTCGCTTTTCGGGGATACCAATGACGGCAACATCCTTGATCTTTGCGTTCGAGCGGAGGAAATCCTCAATCTGAACGGGATAAATGTTCTCGCCGCCCGAGATGATGACGTCTTTTTTGCGGTCAACGAGCCAGATGAATCCGTCCTCGTCCTCGCGGGCCATGTCGCCCGTGTAGAGCCAGCCATCCTCGCCGAGGATCTCGTCGGTCGCCTTCGGGTCTTTATAGTAGCATTTCATAACGCCGGGACCCTTGACGGCAAGCTCGCCGACCTCGCCCGCAAGCACCGTGCGGCGGCGCTCGTCAACGATCCTCGTCTCCCAACCGTAGCCCGCTTTGCCGATCGCGCCGACTTTGTGTATGTTTTCAACGCCAAGGTGAACGCATCCGGGGCCGATCGACTCGGAAAGACCGTAGTTGGTGTCATATTCGTGGTGCGGGAAGTGCTCCTTCCAACGCTTGATGAGGCTCGGGGGGACGGGCTGCGCGCCGATGTGCATCAGTCGCCACTGGTCGAGCTTGTATTCATCAAGATCGATCTCGCCTCGGTCGATGGCGTCAAGAATGTCCTGCGCCCACGGAACGAGCAGCCAAACAATGGTGCAATGCTCCTCGGAGACGGTCTTGATGATCTGTTTCGGCGCGGTGCCCTTGAGAAGGACTGCCTTTGAACCCGCAAGGAACGAGCCGAACCAGTGCATCTTCGCGCCCGTGTGATAGAGGGGAGGAATGCAAAGGAAGGTGTCCTCGCGCGTCTGCGAGTGGTGCGCCTGCTCGACCTCGCAAGAGTGCATCAGCGCCTTGTGATCGTGAAGAATTGCCTTCGGGAAGCCCGTTGTGCCGCTTGAGAAGTAAATGGCGGCGTAATCACGGTCGCTGACGGGAACTGCGGGGGGCTTGGTCGAGCAGAAGGTCACGAGTCTGTCGTAGCTTTCGGCAAACGAGGGGCAATCCTTGCCGACATAGGTCCACATTCTGATCTGCGGAACCGCGGAGCAGATCTCCTCGACACGTCCCGTGAACTCGGGGCCGAAAACGAGAAATTCGGAATCCGACTTTTCAAGGCAATATTTGATCTCGTCCGCGGTGTAGCGGAAGTTAAGCGGTACCGCGATCGCGCCCGCCTTGAGTATTCCGAAGTAGACGGGAAGCCATTCAAGGCAGTTCATAAGCAGGATGGCAACCTTCTGACCCTTCCGGATTCCGCGGGTGAGAAGAAGGTTTGCGAAGCGGTTAGCGCGCTGGTCGAAGTCGCTCCAGGTCATCTCGCGGCGGTAGCTTTCGCCGCCCGTGGACTGCATCAGGGAATATTCCTTCCAAGTGAGCTTTTCGGTGGGCTCGAGAGCCGCGTTGATCTCAACGAGCGCGGTATCGCCCGGGTAAAATGTCGCGTTACGGACCAAAATTTCTGTAATGGGCATTAAAATAACTCCTTTTTGTTTTGCAGGTAAAAGAAAAAGTCCCCGCATCCTTTAATGGATACAGAGACGACGTATAAGCCGTGTTACCACTCTGTTTCACTCTCCCCTCACGGGTAAGAGCCTTACGCACATCAATCAATGTGTCGTCCTGTAACGGAGACAACCCGTTGTGCCTTTGGTATAACCGAAAGGTTATATGTTCTGCACACAGCTCCCGAAAGGTAATTCGGAATCCACCGCCCTCTGTCTCGCACCAACCGACAGCTCTCTGAAGAAGCACAACGTGAACCCTTAGTGGACTTTCGTTCTCAGCTTTATGCGGATATTTTACTACAAAAAAACGCATTTGTCAAGAGGTTTTTGAATATTTATTCACAAAAATATAGATTTTTTATAAAAATTCTGCCGCACCACACAAGTGCAGCAGAATATCAAACCAGTTTTGCAAGTCCTCGACCGATAAAGAGGCAAGCAACGTATGTAACGATCTGCCAGAGCCAGAAAATATACCTTTTGTCGCGCGCCCAATACAGATCGAGAAGGAGTGAAGTCTGCAAAGCGCTGATAATGACTATCGGCAGGCTGATCGCCATCCACGCGCCCGATGAATCAAAAGAGACGATCGCTGCGAGGATCCAGATAAAATAGATAGGAAAGAGCGCAAGATGCGAAAAGAGCAGCCGCTTTTTGAAGTTGAGCGTTCCCTCGCGCTCGCATCTGCGCAGCTTTATCCGTCCGTATCTGTTTGCCGTCATAGTTCCGGCATAGGACGCGAAGAACACAATGATCGCCACCGCCGTCGAAAAACCGCAAAGCGAGATAAAGAATATGAATAATAATGCGTATACCGCAAAGGTCGGAAGATTTTTTTGAAGGTAGTTTTTCATTTTATTTATTTACCAGACTGTTGAAAGACAAACCGTATTTCGCCGCAATATCGGAGGCGTGGCTTTTGCCCGAGGGTTTTGTGCGCGTGATCTTGTAGGTGCGCTTTTCGTTGTGGTAAATACCTGCGGAAAGATAGTCGAAACCGACGCATCTGCCTTCCGCCTTTTCGTCCTCAATATGACGCACAATGTTGTGGAAATGCGTTCCGAACAGGGCGCGTGCACCAAGGCTTTCGACGGCGCGGAGGATCTCGAAGGCTATCTGACATCCTTCCTCCGAATCCGTGGAGGAGAAGGTCTCGTCAAAGAGACAAAGGCTCTCGGCGTTGAGATTTTTGAATATTTCCTTGATTCGGAGGCACTCATCCTCAAGTCTGCCCATCTTTTCTGAATTTGAGTATTTGGGGAAATGCACGAACAGACGGTCTACGGGGCTGATCTCGATCCGTTTGGCGGGAACGAGCATACCGAGCCCTGCGAGCACTTGCGCCAGACCGATCGATGAAAGAAATACGGATTTACCGCCGTTATTGGGGCCGGTAAGTATAAATATCTGCCCGTTTTCATCGAATTCAAAGTCGTTGCCAACGATACCGCTCTGTCCAAGTTCGCTCATTCGTATAGCGAGCACAGGGTTAAACAGTCCTTCCGCGCGGAAAACGCGTTCGCTTTTTTCGTGATAGATCGGCTTGCTGACCGGCACACCCGAGCCGAGAAGCTTTTTGTGAATATTCGTAACCGCCAAAATGAATTGCAGATCGGGGAGCAGATCGAGCAGAAATGCGAGCTTATCTGCGATATATTTCGTAAATTCTCGCGGCCAACTTTTTACGGCGCGGACAAAAATTTTGTCGACCGAGCGGAGTATCGAATCCTGCAAAAGCTCAAACTCGTCGTGCTTGAGCGATTTGTTTACCGCGATGATCGGTTCGATGGCTTGCAAACCATTCGGAGCGAAATCCATTCGCAAAATTTTATCAACGAGCTTGCCCGATTCGATGTATTGATCGTTGACGGAAATGATGCCCATCTCGACGGGCGAGAGCTTGGCGTCAAAATTGAAGCCGACAGAAATGCTCTTGATACGCGTGATCTTTTCGATCAGCTTGCGCGTGCCTTCTTTCAGATCGTGATATTCGCGACTCGTTGCGATGCCGTGAATGCGATCGAAAAGCTGTGCGAACTCCTCGGATGCGAAATGTTCGGTTTTGGGGAGCGAGGTGTAATAATTTTCGGCTTCGTCGATGATCTCAAAATAGAGTTCGAGCTGCTTTGCGCTGAAGATCGAGCGTTCCTTGTCGCCGATCTCGCATTCGCTTCGTAGGATATCCGAAATCGAGGCAAGCTTGCCGCTTATGCTGACGAGCAGATCGTAAAGACCTCGGACGTTCAGCGCGTCACTGAAAACGATGCTTCTTCTTTTCAGCACGTCAATGTCGTCGCTGAAATAATCCGAAATATTTATCCTTGAATCGTACAAGAGCACGTCCGCGCCCAAACTTTTGAGTACTTCCTTGTCGCAGATCGGAGAATGCTCCTTTTCAAAGAAAGTATACATCATAAATACCTCGCTTTAATATAAACTGCCGCGGCAAGTGCCAAAAGGTGGATGAAAATGGGCCAAAAGACCGAGTAGTAACGTTTCCAGATGCGACAGTATTGATGGAAGAGGAAGAAGATGATCAGCCACGCCCATCCGGCAAACTGCACGAAGATCTCGATCCTCACAAATATTGACAGTGTCTGGAGGAGCAGGATCATCAGCCCCCAGCCAAAGAGTATGGTTCTTGGGATAGTGAGGTGCTCGATATTGTCGCTGTCGCAGATCTCGCGCCATTTATCGAAAAAGTTACTCATGATATATCCTCTCGATTTCGCTTTTGATTCTGTTCGGTCGGGAAATTTTTCGCGCGGCGCTGAATGCCCACCCCACCCCCTCCCGCAAGCGGGAGGGGCTTTTTTCAAGCTATATCTCGCCGCGGATTTGCTTTCCGGATTTGATTTTTCTCTTTCTTGCAATTGCGGAACCGAGGATGGATGCGCCGGTGTAGAGAAGCATACATATAATCGCGCTGATTATGACGCCGGTGAAGACAGGTTTATATTCTTGATTTTCTCCAAACAGCGTTGCAAGATGAAAACCGTATGCTCCCACAAGATAATTGCAACCCGTTATTATCCACACAATGCCATAAATCGCGGATGACAGAGCCGCACGGACAGCCGATTCTTTAATTTCGGTTTTTTCGGCATCTTCATTGCGGCTATAGTAAATAAGTAAGAACACAACTGCACCGAGCATTCCGAATGCTGTCATGATCACATCTTCAAGGCGTTCCTTTGTAGCCATATCGTGATAGACCCCGCGGAAAATATAAAGCGGAATGAATGACACCAAAAAGCCGATCCAGGACGCGCCCCACATGATAACAGCGCCGATTATAGAAGATTTAATCAATTCTTTCTTCATTTTATTATACCTTTTTTATAAATTGCTTTTCGCTTGCGAAAAGCTACCTTCAACTAGCAACTAGCGCCTGACAACTAGCAACTACTCCTGCTTTTTCTCCTCGTATACCTCTTTCTTCATCCGTCCGGCGGCATTTCGGAAGATTACCATATCATCCCCGTCGGCGCAGTAGGTGTATTCGACCGATGCGCGGTAGCCTTGGTGCATATCTATCGCCTCGTAGCGGCGGAAAAAGCCGTCGCCGAGGGGGAAGTATTCATCCTTCGAGCCCTCGCCGCGGTATTCGGTGAGCTCCCAGGTCGAGATGCAGGTCTTTTTGTGGTGAAGCGCGGTGTATTTGACGATTCCGATGCCCGGCGCGAACCAATAGGTCTTATGTCCTCCGCGGTAGTGGTAGCCTTGGGGCATTCCCGCGACGTTGACGAATACGCGGCGGCAGTTCTTGAAGACGCCGAGGCTCGTTTCGCAGTCTTCTTCGGCGACTTCGATGCGGTAGTCGCGGTTGTGGAATCGTCCCCATTTCGTTTTGCCCTTGTCGTAATATCCGTCCACCCATTTGTCGTTCCAAAGCGAACCCGTCGTTTCGCAGAGGATCGAGTAGGGCGTGTTATACATCACGGGATAGCTCTCTTTGGTCAGCTCAAACGGAAGATACGAGCCGAATTTGAATTCGCGGTGTTTGAACTTGGAGAAGAGGAGCCTGCCTTCTTTCTTGACGATCCTTTCGATCTCAAACCAATCGCGAATGCTTTTTTCGGTGTAATCGGGGTTCGTTTCGTCGTATTCGCACACATTTTCCGCAACCTTTTGCGCGATCTGTGCGTGAATGCGTTGTGAGTCGGTTTCCGCACAGTCGAGCGCGCGCTTGATGCATTCGATCGAATCACGGGAAGGCTCTACACCATTTCCGACCTCACGGTAAAGCTTGCTTACCGCTTCAAGCATATTGCCGCGGAAGTTCAAGCGGTTGAACAGCGTGTCTTCACAGATGAAGTGATGCGCCAAAATCGCCGCTTTGCCGTCAAAGAATGTCACACGGTAGCTTGAGTCGATGATGGGAGCGGCATCTTTGTCGCCTGCGCAGATATATTTCCATTTGTTGCCCACCCTCAGAGGCAGCAGACCGTCGCCCGTGACGTCATATTCCGCAAGCAGCCATTCGTGAGAGGAGCTGTCGCCCGATAGCGTCTGCTTTACTATGCCGACACCTTCGCAAAATGCGGTCTCGACACGGTATTTTGTCCATAAAGGTCCGTCAAGGCGAAAGATCTTGCAGTTTTCAAAGAGTCCCGCGGGCGTGTTTACCGCAGCCGAGTCCGAAATGCACGAGAGGGTGTACCGTTTGCACTCCGAAACTACGGTGTCTCCGACCTGCATATTTTCGTCAAGAATCAGCGAATCACAACAAGAAGCGTAGAAGAAGATCGCACTTTCAAGCCCCGGCTTGTCTCTGCCAAAGCCCGGCTGTTGCCAGAAATAGAGCTTGCCGTCGATATAGTGAAATTCCTCGCCCGTTGCCTGCATACGGGAGAGCGCGGAATAGCCGTAGATATCGAACAGGTCGAGGGTCGCTGCAGCAAGCGCGTGGTAAACGTCGGAGGGAGGCAGTAGAGCGAGCACCTGCTTGAAGTAAAAAAGGCATTCATCGGTGAGCTCATGATCTCGGATAAGTATCATTCGTGCGAGCCAATAATTGAGCGTGGCACCTGTTCTTGTGAAGCCGTTTGCCTCGCACCAGGGGATCAGATCACCCCGCAGGTTATCGATTTGTTTTTTAAGGCTTGACAAACGAGCGTTTTCTTCAAACAGAACCATGCTGAGAACGTATTCGTTGCGTCCCTTTATGGCGTTATCCTTGATCTCGGCGAGAATTTCGCTACTTGCCTTACCGGGCAGCCACCAATAGCCGCGCAAGAGCACATCTGCAAGCGCGTGGCTCTTTTCTTCGGAGTCTGCGAGCGCGGTGACATTTTCAAGAACCGCTTTGTAATCCTTCTCAAAGCCCGATTTGTCGATCTTGAGTGTCCAAAGCTTGAGATTTTTGACCTGGCGCATAACGCGGGTGATGATGTCCTCGCTTTCGTTGTAATCCTTTTCCATAATTCCGTATTCCTTTCGAAGCTGACGTCTTCCTTCGGAGAGACGCCATTTGACCGTCCCGGCGACGAGGCAAAGTCTTTCTGCGATCTGTGCGACGCTGAGACCTTCGAAGTAATGAAGATAGACTGTCTCGCGAATTTTTTCGCTGAGAGTTTCGAGCGCTTCGTGGAGCCGCGAATCACGTTCCGCCTCACCGATGGAAGCGGACGATAGGAGCTCGTAAAGACCGCTTTCGTCACTGCCCGTCAGATCGACCTCCTCAAGAAGACTCAGACTGATGTCCGCGGCGGCGTTTTTGTACTTGCGGACGAGATTGCGAGCGTGATTTTTGGCAATGGAACACACCCACGAGCCGAATTTTTCGCGGTCGGATAGGGTGTCAAGATTAAGCCACGCCGAAACAAAGGCATCCTGCGCCGCATCCTCTGCGGAGAAGGTGTTGCCCGTGGTTTTGAAGGCCGTGCCCTTGACATTCTTTTCATGGCGCCTGACCAGCTCCTCGAAGGCGCGCTCATCGCCGAGAAGGGTCATATCGACCAGAATCGAATCCTTGTGTTCCTTGTAATTTTTCATCTGCATTACCTCGCGGGAGATGTCTTTCAACAATAAGACACAGAATTTGCACAAAAGGTTGGGTTTGCGCAAAATTTTTATTATAAATAGAGGAAAAGTTTTCGTCCACCTTTTTCAAAAGGTGGACGAAAACTTTCAATTTTTTTAGTTGAGTGCGTTTATTACGAGCTCGTCGATGGCGTTGCGGAGGGTGTGCATATCGGTGGAGCGGTTGATGCAGCGCGAGAAGACGATCTCGTTGCCGGTCAGCTCTTTTACGATCGGTTCGATGGTCTCGAGGACCTTTTCACGTCCGACGAGAGATTCGGCAAGGTAGAGTGCGCGCATATCGTCAAGTCCTTCGCGGAAGTGGAGGATTCGCATCGATTCAAGCGCGGTGCCGTCCTGTGCGGGGTAGACGGAATATGTGTCGCCAGAGGGGACGAAGTAGTTGCCCGTTGAGTCTACGTAAGGATTGATCGCATCGTGCGAGCCCTGGTTATTGTAGAAATTATAGCCCCACTGCAGGAATCCGCCGATCTTATAGCGGTAGAACTGCACTCCGATGTATCTCGTGCGCGCGCCGGGGGTTGCAAAGTAACGGTTGCTGACGCCGACGTTCTGACCGCAGCAATAGTATGTCCAAAGACCCTCGCGGCCTTCCTCTGCGAAAGCCTCAAGGAAGGGCTCGATGTGGTTATTGCTGGGAATGGGATTGGTCACAACGCCCTCGCGGTAGAATTCTACCTTCGAAAGCGCGTCCATTACGGGATATCCCTCGAGCAGATCGATCACGGAGTTCTTCGACTTCATATACTGCTCAAGCTGCTCGCTGTTGGGCTCGTCGGAGATGTGGAAGAAGCATCTCTTGTCGTCGCCGCGCGCCTTGAGGAAGTCAAGGAGCTCGCAAAGGAGCTGACGGATGAAGGTGTTGTAATCCTCGCCTGTTGCGTCTGTCTCCCAACCGAAGATGCGCTCGTAGCCATTCGGAGTGGTTGCCATGATCTTGGGAGCGTGAGCCGCGCCCCACTGTGTGAATAGGTGCGCGATCTCGAAATACTTGACGCCGAGGCGGTCTGCCATATCCATAAAGCGGGTCAGAAGCGAGAAATCGAAGGTGTATTTGCCTTCCGCGTCGCGGGTAACGCCGATGAGCTGAACTGTCAGGCGCTCGCCTCCGACGTGTGTGTCGAGCGGAGGGGTGAAAATGGGTACCAAGAGCGTATTGTTGCCGCACTTGACAAAGGTTTTAATGAAGTTTTCAACGATCTCCCAATGGCGCTCCGAGAAAACTTCTACATTATAATAAGTTGCAAGGCAATCGTAGTGGAACCACTGGGTCACGGGGAAATCAACCTCGGGGAGCTCTGCGGGAATGACGGTCAGTGCGAGGGGAAGCTCGTGGACTTCCTCGCCGTCGTGGATCTTGAAAACGATCTTGTGCTCGCCGTCGGCGAGAGCGGATGCGTCGATATCGACCCAAACGGTGCGAAGCTGACCCATTACGCAGGGCACGCCTCCGTTCATCTGCAGAGGAGCAAGGAGATCGGGATAGAGTCCGGGCTCGGTGCGGATGAAATCGGTATCGTGGCGGGTGGGATATGCGGGCATATAGGAGGGAATGAGCTCAACCGTGCGGAAATTCAGCGCGTTTTTCTCAATTCCGTCGACATCGATCCGGACAAAACGGCGGTGAGCGGCAGAGATATTGGTCTCCGTCATCGCGATCTGGAGCGAATATGTGCCCTTTCGGTAAACTTTAGCCGAGCGCAGGGGCTCGAGGGTGTTGATCTTGGTGTCAAGAAAGCATTTTTCAAGCGAGGAAATCAGGATGGCTCTAAGCATGGTCGTGCTCCTTTATTTTAGAATTTCAAGTAGTTTTTTCGGCGTGTCAATGATGGTTTTTGCGCCCGCGGCGGTGAGCTGTTCGCGTGTGCGATAGCCCCAGCTTACGGAAATGCACTCTGCTCCCGCGTTGTTTGCAACGTTGATGTCGGGCTCGCTGTCGCCGATCATGATCGTATTTTCCGCGGTAAAGCCGAGACTTTTTGCAATATCGAGGAAGGAGGTGGGATCGGGCTTGGTGGGAACGCCCTCGATCATACCGCGCACGTCGGCAAAAGTTCCTTTCCCGAACAGCTTTTCCACAATGTCAACGGTGTAGCGGTGCGGCTTGTTTGAAAGCGATGCGATCGCGTATCCGCGCGCCTTCAGCTCGGCGATCACCTCGATCAAGCCGTCGTAGGGCGCGTCAATGTCAAGGTAATTGCGCGCGTAAGCCTCTTTGTATTTTGCGAGGAAGGGCATATAGACGCCCTCGTCGTCGTAGAATTCCGCGGGAACACAGCGGCGGCAGAGCATAAGCATACCGTTTCCGATCGAGCGGCAGACGTGCGCGTCGTCAACAAGCGGATATGAGCATTCTGCGAGTACCGAGTTCATGGATTCGGTGAGAGTGGGAAGAGTATCGGCAAGAGTGCCGTCAAGGTCGAATATGAGAAGTTTTTTCAATTTTTTGTTCCTTTTTATTTGTTTTTTGTAATATCGATCATTTAATTGATAATATCAAGTAGTTCGATCGGTTTTTCGGCAAAAATCTTGGCACCTTTTTCGGAGAGCTTTTCGCGATTCGAGTAACCCCAGAGCGCGCCGATATAATTTGTCTTTGCCGCAAGGGCGGACGCGGCGTCTGCGGGCAGATCGCCGATCATATAGGTGTCCTCGGGCTTAAATCCGAGCATTTTACAGATATAATTGATACCGTGCGGGGCGGGCTTGTGTATTATTTCGGGCGTACCGCCGAGGACAAAGTCGAAATAATTTTCACCAAAGGCTTTTTCGATGATGGGATATGTGAAGCGGTGCGGTTTGTTTGATAAGACCGCGATCGCGTGCCCGTGTGTTTTGAGCCCGTCGAGAGTCTCGCGTATGCCACCGTAGAGGCGGTCTGCGGCGCGCATATAGTAGTTTTCGTAGTTTGTCCAGAAATATAAGCCGAAATTGTCGGGCACGCGGTCAGCGTAGTCGATCGGAACGTGCGCTCCGTCCTTTGTCGGACGGAAGCCCTTTCCTTTCAGCATTGCACCAACATTTTCCGCAGTTTCGGGGAATCCGCACTCTGTCAGCGCGTCGGCGAAAATATCGTATAGCAGCGGTTGCGTATCGGCAAGAGTGCCGTCGAGGTCGAAGATGATAAGTTTTTTCATTTTATTTTATTTCAGTATCTCCAAAATATCAATTGGTTTTTCCGCAAAAACGGTTGCGCCTTGTTTACGGAGTCCCTTTTCGTGTCCGTAACCCCAATTTGCGATTATGTGGTCGCATCCGGCATTTCTTGATGCGAGATAGTCTGTCGCGAGGTCACCGATCATGCAGGTATTCTCGGGTGCGATGCCGGTTTCCTTGCATATAAAGAATATTCCGTCGGGCGCGGGCTTTTTGGGGCACTCGGCAGAGCGGCCGAGAACGAAGGAGAAAAGCCCTTCGAAAGCGGTCGAAATGATCGGCCTTACGTACTCATCCTTCTTGTTTGAGAGTACGGCGAGGGTATATCCGCGATTTTTCAGCTCAACGAGCGTTTCGTGCATACCGTCATAGAGGCGGTTGACGCTCTCCATAAACAGGTCATCATAGTTGTTCCAAAAATCGACGCCGTATTTGTCGGGATCGACTTTATCAAAAAATTCGCAGGGAATCAGCGCGCGGCTGTCTTCAAAAACCGTGCTGCCGCTTGTTTTGATCAGCTTTGTTACCGCTTGGGGTGACTCGATATCAACGCCTGCGCTGATCAGGGAGCGGTATACCATTGTGTGAAGCAGCGGCTGGGTGTCGGAAAGTGTTCCGTCGAGGTCGAATATGAGAAGCTTATTTGACATTATTATACCTTTATTCGAGAATTTCAAGCAGATCGGAGGGCTTGTCGGCAAAAACGGTCGCGCCAAGCTCGCGGATCTTATCGTATTTTCCGTATCTCCAAGTCACGATAACGTGATTCACGCCTGCGTTTACGGCAACTCTGTAATCGTTTGCGATGTCGCCGACCATATAGGCGTTTTCAGGCGCGACACCGAGCTCGTCCAGGATCAGATTCAAGCCGTGAGGGTCGGGCTTTTTGGGATTGTCATCGGTCCATCCGCGGATAGCAGAGAAATATCCCTCGCCAAACGCGGTGTTGATGATTCCTATAACGTATTTTTCCTTGCGGTTTGAAAGCGCGGCGAGCATATATCCGCGCGATTTGAGCTCCGCAAGCACCTCGCGGATGCCGTCATAGAGGTTTTCGACGCTCTCGAGATAATGATTATCGTAGTTTTTCCAAAAATCCGCGGAGTATTTTTCGTTGTCGATCATCTGGGCAAATTCGCTCGGCACAAGCGCGCGGGGCTCGATGATGACTCTGCCCGTGGTATTCAGCGATTCAACTGTCGCGGCGATCGAATCGATCTCGATACCCGAATCGCGAAGGGTGTCGAAAACGATGTTATCCATAATATGATCCGTATCGGCAAGCGTGCCGTCAATGTCGAAAATGAGTAGTTTTTTATCCATTTTTGTTTCCTTATATATTAGCCGAATGCGAATATTGCCATAAACAACAGCAATGTGATAAGCGCGGCAGCTCCCGAGATTATCATTTCAATAACCGAGAAGGCACGCAAAAATTTGGGAAGCTTGATGTCCCCACCCGTTTCGCTTAATTCAGCAATCGCAGAGAGTGCGTTTTCGTGCGAGAAATACGCGAAAGTGTATACAAGCATTGAGGTGATTATCAGATCGACGACGGCAACGATAAAAAGGGTGATCATTCCCGCTAAAGCTGCTATCAGGTTGCCAAACGCCGCGCCGGGATCGTCATTATCGGGCGAAACGGTTAAGTGATCGTTGATAGATTCTCCCGCAATGCAGAATACTATTATTCCGACTGCGATCGTGACGATCGCGAGGATCGAGAAGATCAGAGATTTTTTTATGCTTTTGTTCATTTTTTATATACCCAAGAAAAATGAGAGCAAAAAGTACGTGGGAAGGGTCAGGATGAATGCAATTATTGAAAATATCAATAGAGTTACCGATGAAATTTTTATTGTATTATGGGGTTGACGGCAGACACGGGCAGCTTTCGCAGTAAAGGAGAGAGAGAAAGAGGTAAAAACTATCGAAAGAAGATTGCCAATGCCCGCCGTCAGGGTGCATCCGACTACTTGAGCCAGCATCTCACCCAAAAATGCCATGGATGCAAGCGGGTTTTGTATCGTTTCGGGTGAATAGGATTGCGTAGTTGAGAAAAATGCGTAATATAGTAGCGCGGCAAGCAGGTTGCCAAGAATAAATGCGATAATTGCAAGAATCAGAAATACTTTTGCCCAACGAGTCAGGTTTGGATTGTTTTTGAGCATTTCCGTCCTCCGAGTTATCCGAGCAGAGCCTCCGAAAGCTCATCAAGAAAATCGCGTATTTTTTTCTTATTGGGGATATAATAAATTCGGTTCGATTCGCGCTTGATGTCGACAAAGCCTGCTTCGATCAGCATCGACATGTGATGCGAGACGGTTGCGGTCGAAATGTCGATAAGAGACGCGATCTGCTGGCCGTATCGGGGAGATTCGGCAAGAAGCTTGAGAATTTCATACTTGCGGTTGTCGCCGATGGTACGCAGAGTGCGGCAGATCTTGTCGTCAACCGTCGAAACGTCGGTTATCTCGCGCAAAGGCTCAAAGAGAACGCCGACGTAAAGAAAATCGGTGATCCTTTCGGATGTATAGCTCATAAGATAGCGAGTGGTGTTGCACATCGCAATGGAAGGCTGCAGAAAGATCGCGTCTGCAGAATCAGAAAGCTCTGCGCCGTAGTTCTGCTCGATAAAACGCGCACCGCCGTTTGCCAGAAGTTCGGCGGCAGCCGCTAAAAACCAACCGATATAGTGCTTTATCGTGTCATATTTCCTCATATAGAGTTCTCCCGCAAGTGCGAGAATATCGGCAAGCTTCTCGCGGTAGTCCTCATAATTGTTATAAAGCTTCATAAGAGCCCATTTTTCGTCGTCAGGCACCGGCATCTGCTCAATAAAGGCAAAAAGCTCCTGAAAGTTCGTAACAACACCACCGAAGTCGGACGGAGCAAATTCCGCCAGAAGGAGGGAGGAGAAGTTGACAAAGAAGATCGCGGGCGATTGACGGCGCAGGTCAGTAAGATCTGTTTTGAAATCGGGCTTCGTGCGTCTGCAGAGGTCGTGGATAAGATAAAATGCAAAAGGCCCCCTCATGGAGGAATGTCTTCCGAAAAGGAAATTCAGCAGCTCCTCATCGGTCTGAGCCTCGACACCGTCGCATACGTATTCGCTGGCTTCGATGATGGCGTCGAAGCAGGAGTTAAGCACGTTTTCGTCAATGGCGAATTTTTTGTGTATCGCGTTTTTCAGCTCTCGGCAGGATTGATTGCTCCTGCTGCAGTAAAGCAGGGTTGCCGTTTCGAATATCAGATTGGGTTCGCGAAGAAGGATGGCTTCCATCTTTTAAGCTCCTTGTATCTTTCTTGATTATATGTTTTATATATGTCACACTATTTCATTTAGAACTATATCATATAAATCTAATTTTGTCAAGTGTTTTTTGAAAAATATTATCTAACATTCGATATGCTAATATGTAATAAATTAGACGAATATCAAAATACGATAAAATACAACCAAAATCGATAGACAAAAATCGAACGAAATCGACGTCGGATTTGAATTACTTCTTGCAAAATTACGTGAAGCATATCGAACAAACTCGTTAATTGTATATCTAATCGTATTTTTAGGTGATAATCTTATCTTTGCCGAAAATGCAGATAAAATGCGTAAGATCAGATTGAAGGATCGAGGTAAAATAGGCGTGTTATGAATGGCAAAAGAGCAGGAAAGGCGGCGAAATTTGTCTCTCACAATGAAAATTATGCAGTATGCACAAAACAAAGTGTGAATTTTTTGTAATATTGACTAAATGACTCTTTTATTGAGGCGGATTTTGTGTTATAATATAATGTATTTTTTGCGCGAAAAACATATAAAAATTTGATTTGACGAGAAAGAGACGGGAGATTTTATGGAAATCAAAAGAAGCGATCTTCGAAACATAGCGATCATTGCACACGTTGACCACGGAAAGACCACTTTGGTCGATGAAATGCTCAAGCAGGGCGGAATTTACAGACAGAATCAGGAAACTGTCACCTGCGTTATGGACTCGGGCGACATCGAGCGCGAGAGAGGTATCACCATTCTTGCGAAGAATACTGCAGTTCATTACGAGGACGTAAAGATCAATATCGTTGACACCCCCGGCCACGCTGACTTCGGCGGTGAGGTCGAGCGTGTACTTAAGATGGTAAACGGCGTTATTCTGCTTGTTGACTCTGCAGAGGGTCCCATGCCCCAGACGAGATTCGTGCTTCAGCGCGCGCTGTCGCTCAACCATCCCGTTATCGTAGTTATTAATAAGATAGATAAGCCCGACGCTCGTATCGCAGAGGTCGAGGACGAGGTTCTTGAACTTCTCATCGACCTTGATGCGACCGACGAGCAGCTTGACAGCCCCGTGCTTTACTGCTCGGGCAGAGCGGGCACCGCTTCGAGAAACCCGAACGAGCAGGGAACCGACCTCAAGCCCCTCTTTGAGACCATCCTTGAGTACATCCCCGCACCCGAGGGAGATCCCGACGAGCCCCTTCAGCTCCTCGTTTCTTCCATTGACTATAACGATTACGTCGGAAGGATCGGTATCGGCCGCATCGAGCGCGGTACTCTGAGGCTCAACCAGGACGTTGCGATCTGCAACTACCATTCGGACGAGAAGCCGAAGAGAGTTCGTATCGCATCGCTCTTCCAGATCGACGGACTCCGCCGTGTTCCCGTCGAGGAGGCAAAGATGGGCGACATCGTTTGCTTCTCGGGCGCAGGCGACATCAATATCGGTGATACTGTCGCCGATCTCACCAATCCCGAGCCTCTCGAGTTTGTTAAGGTCAGCGAGCCCACCATCGAAATGACCTTCTCGGTCAACGATTCTCCTTTCGCAGGCCGCGAGGGTAAGTTTGTTACCTCGCGTCAGATCCGCGACAGACTCTACCGCGAGCTCCTCAAGGACGTTTCCCTTCGCGTAAGCGACGGCGACACGACCGAGGAATTCCTTGTTGCGGGCAGAGGCGAAATGCATCTTTCTATCCTTCTCGAGACAATGCGCCGCGAGGGCTATGAGATCTGTTGTTCGACTCCTCGCGTACTCTTCAAGGAGATCGATGGCGAGAAGTGCGAGCCCATCGAGCGTCTTACCGTTGACGTGCCCGAGCAGTATATGGGCGCAATCATCGAAAAGCTCGGTCAGAGAAAGGGCGAGCTCCTTGAGATGCATCAGGTCGGCTCGAGAATGCGACTTGAATATCTCATCCCCACCCGTTGCCTCTTCGGTTACAGAACCAAGTTTATGACCGACACCCACGGCGAGGGTATTCTCAACACCATTTTCGACAGTTACGCACCCTATAAGGGCGAGATCCCCATGCGATTCACAGGTTCGCTCGTTGCAAGCGAGACCAACGAGACCACCACCTACGGCATTTACAACTGCCAGGACCGCGGCAGAATGTTCGTTGTCCCCGGTCAGCCCGTATATGAGGGCATGGTCGTCGGCGAGTGCCCCAAGATGGAGGATATCACACTTAACCCCTGCAAGAAGAAGCAGCTCACCGCGATCCGCTCTGCGGGCGCGGATGAAAAGCTCCTTCTGACACCTCCCGTGCTCTTCAGCCTTGAGGAGGCGATCGAGTTTATCGGCGACGATGAGCTTATCGAGGCAACACCCAAGTCGATCAGGATCAGAAAGAGAATTCTGAATACTGAAAACAGACTGAAAGCGCAGAGCAGAATTAAGCGCGGACTTGAGAAATAAAAAATTCTATCAAAAAAGCAGGACGCCCGCGTCCTGCTTTTTTGAGTTAAGATCGCGCAAAGCGCGAGTTATGATCGGCTTGCGCCGAGTTATGGTCGCGCAGAGCGCGAGTTAAGATTCGCCCGATGGGCGAAGTTAAGGTGAATTTCCGCAAGCGGAAATTTCCGAGTCAATAAAAGACAACAGCAGCGGGAAAGCTTTGGAAAATTCTTAAGAAACTTTTCTCGAAAAGTTTCTTAAGTCGCGCTCCGCAGAGCGCGAAATTCCCCTGCGCTTCAAGCGGGCGGCGCCCCTGCCGACCGCTTGGAAGGAGTAAAACCTCCGCTCGTCGGAGGTTTTCGCTCCTTCACTCCGCGCCCGAAGGGCGCACGATATGCCTTCGGCGTGATATATCCTGCGGATACGATATATCACTTCGTGATGTGATATGTTCCGCACGGCGGAACGTAAAGGAAAGAATCCGCCGCGGCGGATTCTTTTCCATTTTATTATATTTCGCTCTTGGTTTTGCTTGGGCGGGGATATTTTGGACTTCGATTTTATCCGATAATTAGATATATACCAACTTAAACACATTTTTGCCAAACAAACGGAAAAAAGGTAAAAGCAGCGTAAAAAAGGGGAGACAAAAAACTAAATTTCGAACATTCACGAAAAAGTCAAAGAGATGTGCTATAATATATCTATAAAAAATAGAAAAATTTTTAGTTAATGAGTGGTGCAAGCACCAATTTTTTCGTTTATTGGGATGAAAGGCCTTCAAATAACTTGAAAGGAGTGTGAAGCAATGGAAGATAAGCAGATTGTCGAATTATATTGGGCGCGCTCCGAAACTGCTATATCGGAAACCGAAAAGAAATACGGGCGGTATTGCCATTATATCGCGTATCAAATTCTTCACAATGACGAGGACGCAAAGGAAGTTGTAAACGATACATATTTGAAAACGTGGAATACCATACCGCCCGGGCGTCCCGACCCGTTAAAGCCGTATGTCGGCACGATCAGTCGACAGCTTGCACTTGATGTTTACAAAAAGCAACACGCACAGAAGAGAGGCGGGGAGGTATCGCTTGTCCTTGATGAATTATCGGAGTGTATTCCCGATAATGACAGCGGTGCGGATATTGGCGAGAGTGTTGCTCTCTCCGACGCGCTGAACAGCTTTATGTGGAATTTACCGCAACGGACGCGAAACATCTTTGTGCGTCGGTATTTCTATATGAGTTCCGTTGCAGAGATCGCAAAGGATTTTTCTATGAAAGAAAGTAACGTAACTATGCACTTGCTTCGCACCCGAAAGAAATTAGAACAATTTTTGAAAAAGGAGGGCTTTGATCTATGACGAATGAGAATTTACTGCAAGCAATGGGACGTATTGATCCCAAGCTGATCGCAGATGCGGCACCCGATGCAGATCAAAAGAAAGGCACGGATAAAACGTGGACGAAATGGGCATCAATCGCAGCTTGCTTTGTGCTGATTCTGAGCGCGGTCATTGTCGTGCCTATGCTGCGAGAGGATGAACCCACGTCACAACTTCCAATCGACATAAACAACATTATATGGGACACGGATATAGGAGATTCCCCCGCCATCAGCATAGAAATACCGTTATGGGAAGGCTGGCGAGTGGATTCATATTCACTTTATCAAGAGTTGGAAAAAGCGGATCCCAATCAATACTTTGCGTTGCATATATCTAAAACATTTTGGGATGATTTTGTTTACAACGGAAAAACTGTTGCTCAAATTAGACAAGAGAAAGAAGATAAATATAATCTTTTTGAAAAACTCGCCCAACTTCTGAAGGATGGAGATGTATTAAAGTACGGTGAGTTGGTATACACAGTTGGAACTCCCGATGGTGAAAAATGGGCAAAAGAGCTGTATGACGAACGTATTGAATATTACGGAGAAGAACTTTTGTCGAAGTATATAGTGGATGGTGAATTTTACAAAGCACAAGTGGAAGAAGATAGTTCAAATGCGATTGCCGAAGCAGAACAGTTAGAAATTATGGATGATGATGCTTACAAGGCTTATCACAGCAACTATCTGGATGATACCGAAAAGATTTTTTCCGAGATGGGATTTTATACTGTCGTCAAGAATAAAAAATTGTTTGTGTTCATTCAGAAAGAAAAACTTGCGAAGCTTGATTTGGCAGACAAGGGTAGTTATAAGTTAAGACTTGCAAAGCGCAGAAATTATGAGCACGAAGAGGGCGATATACCTACTTATGAGGATAATGTAACGGGCTTTGCGCTTGAAAAGATCGAATGCGAGACTTTTGACCATTCTTCACGATTCGCGAAAACGGATGCAGAGTTGATTGATAAGATCAATGCTTTGATCGAAGCAGGGCAGTTTGATACAGATAGAATCAGAATTTCGATAACAAGTAGTGCGGCTTTATCCGAAGATGTTTTCAAGGACATGAATTATGAAACGATCAACGTAACGAGAAAATATCAAACAAGTGCTTTTGCTTGGCTGTCTGTTAAATATGAGAACATCAATCTTGAAGCGTTGAAGGAAATATCCAATATGAATACGATTAAATCTATAAGTATCTATTTGGAGAATGAAGTTCCGGAGCTTGCAGGTTGAATAATATGACGACGAGAGACTGCTGACTAACACAAATAACCATACACTTTTTGTTCGTTTTTTTCAAATATTTTTGCGGAATTAATGACAACAGAAGCGGAAAGTTTTGATCGAACTTTTTCAAAAGTTCGCGAATTCTTAAGGCAGAGCCTTAAGTCG
>JAFQGP010000073.1 GCA_017415485.1 Clostridia bacterium | reverse complement strand
TTGTCAAATACTGATGATCTCTCTTATTTTTTGAGCATAATCGTTGCCGTGGTTTATGGAAAATTCGCCGTGATACAATTTTGGCAAAACTTGTAGTGTACTTTTTGGCAAGGCGTTGTGAATATCCACGGCTGATTTTCTTATAGAACTATTTTCCTTTTCACCGATATATATATGTACTTTTGCGGTACATTCCTTTATTGATTCTTTTAGGGAATACAATGAGTTGGCTTGCAAAAACGCAATCATATCTTTTTTTGAAATCGCACAAGTATCCCTAAAATAATGCTCAAACAAATTCGCTTTTATTTTTAACGATTTGAATTGAAGCGCAGAAAACCATTTATGTTTAATCAAGCCATAACAGCTGCCAAATGCCGGTTTTATCATATAATACGTTAGTTTTGATGGTCTAACAAGAGTACTTTCAACGACGGCATATTGGCAGATATCTTTCCGTTGGGATAAGATTTCTAACAGAATCTGCCCACCCAAAGATAAACCGCCAATCATCAAAACCGAACCGCCACAGTGCGCATCGATATATTCAATAATCTCCTTGGCATTATTCTCTATTGTTGTAAAAGCTTTGTCGCTTTCGGCGTGACCGTTCAGTATAGGTAGAATGATATGATAATCATTTTGAAGCGCATTTGCTGCATCCTCATAATTCCACCACGACAACCCACCGCCGTGTAGAAGAATAATTGTATCAAGACAATGCTTTCCATATTCTATATACTTCATTTTTACACCCACTTGTAAATTCTTATTTATCGTTCTGTTTTATCGCCAGTTTCAAAGCCCATACCCCTAAAGTTTTACGAGTGCGTCCAAAGGAGTAGGGTGAGGGAGAGCGCGTTACAATGAAGTCAGTACAAATCTAAAGTCACGCAGTCTCCTTCCGTCACGGCTACACCGTGCCAACTTCCTCTCGGAGGGAGGCTTTTTGTTAGCTCCATATAACACAAATCGGCAGAGAAAACAAGTTCTCCGCCGATTTTTATGTGTGTATTAAGGACCGTCGAGGACGCCGGTCCCTACAAATTGTAATCTTCCTTATGAGAAGGAGCGTAAGCGCGGATTTTTACCTTCATTCTGCCGCAGGCAGACTATCATTCGGCGCAAGCCGATCATCATTCTTGCGAAGCAAGATCATCATTCTCGCGAAGCGAGATACTCAATACTCTTTTCGTCCATCAAAAGCACACGCCAGCGTATGCGCATCCGCAAACTCCAGCTCCCCTCCTACGGGTATGCCGTTCGCGATCCTCGTGACCTTGATTCCCGCGGGTTTGAGTAGTCGCGAGATATACATCGCAGTCGCCTCGCCTTCGGTAGTCGGGTTGGTGGCGATGATGACCTCTTTTATGTCCTCGGATGCCACTCTCTCGATAAGCTCGCGGAGCTTGATGTCGTCGGGAGTGATGTTCTGCATCGGCGAGAGCATACCGTGAAGCACGTGGTAAACGCCGCCGTACTCGCGCACCTTCTCGATCGCCATCAGCGAACGGGTGTCTGCAACGACGCAGATCGTTGAGCGGTCGCGGGTGGTGTCCGAGCAGATCGGGCAGACCTCGAGGTCGGTCAGATTCTGACAAACGGGACAGCAATGGATGTTTCTCTTTGCTTCAAGAATAGCCTCGGCGAATCTCTCCGCCTCCGCATCGGTCATATCAACGACCGAAAAGGCAAGACGCATCGCCGTGCGCTTGCCGACTCCGCCGAGCTTGCCGAATTGCTCGGCAAGAAGCTCAAGCGACTTTATGCTTTCGGACATGATCAGAACGCTCCGTCGGGAATGCCGTATTTAGCGGCAAGTGCCGACATCTCGCTTGCGGACGCATCCTGCACTCTCTTGATACCCTCGTTGACAGCCGCAACGATGATGTCCTCGAGAGTTTCGGGATCGTCGGGATCGATGATCTCGGGCTCGATCTTGATCTCGGTCACGCGAAGGCTGCCGTCGATCTTGAGATTGACTGCTCCGCCGCCTGCCGCAACGTCGTATTCGCGGGATTCAAGATCAGCCGCGAGAGCTTCTCTCTCCTCCTGGAACTTCTGTACCTGGCGCATCATAGCGTCCATATTCTGGGGTCCGCCCCCTACTCCCTTGGGAAGTCTGACTTTCATTGTTTATATACCTTCCTTAATATAAATATGTCTTAATTGTTTTCCTCGGCGAGCTCTGCCAGCTCGTCGGCAAGTATTTTTGCATCGCTCGGAGCCTCGCCCTTTTTGACAAGCTCAAAGATGATGCTCTTTTCGTCTATCGGTCTGTCAAGCGCGACCGAAGCCGCGGAGCAGAACGCGCGGAATTTATCGGGAAGCGAGAGCATCGTTTTGGTCAACGACTGCGAATAGCAGATGACGATGCGGTCGTTTTCGTCGAAATATGCGTTTTCGGTCTTGAGCAGCGCGCTTATCATCGGCGCGGTGGACTCGAAGGAATCAAGAATTTCCGCCCATTGTCTGATCTGACGAAGCACGCGCTCCTTTTTCGGCGCGGGTGCAACGGGTGCGGGCGCGGGTCTCGGCTCGGCTCTCTTCACGGGAGCGGGAGACGGAGCGGGTGCGGGCTTGGGAGTTTGTTTCTTGACGGGCACGGCATCCGCGGGCACGTAGGGCACGAAATCGTCATCCGACGGCGGAATATCGTAATCCGCAAAGGGAGGCGGCTCGCCGAAATCGTCGAATACGGGTTCGGGTTGCTGAGGAGCAGGTGCGGGAGCGGCGGGAATACCCATCGCGATCTTTGCTTCAAGTGCCGAGATCCTTGCAAGAAGTGCCTCGGGCGTTGTTCCGAGCTTTTCGTCGGCAAGGCGAACGAGAGTCAGCTCGGCAACCGTTCTTCTCGAGGCGCCGGGGCGCTGCATCGAGGAATAAGCATCGTCAAGCAGACGGCAATGATATGAGAGCATCTCGCGCGAAAATGCAGCCGCATCGGCGGCAAGTCGCTCGGTCTCGCTGTCGGTAAGATCAAGATATTTTGATGCGGACGCGCGCGCCGTCTTCATGACGAGCATATCGCGGTAATACTCGATAAGCTCCTGCCAGAAAACACCGAGGTCGGATGCCGAGGCATCGATCTCCGCGATTATCTCAAACAAGCGGGCGCAGTTTTTCGATGTGATGGCGCGGACAGTCTCGCTCATCGCCTCGCGTCCGCGGACACCGATGGTCTCGCTGACCGTGGCGGCGTTTACCTCGCGTCCCGCGGCGGCGCAAAGCTCAAAAAGGCTGATCGCGTCGCGCATTCCTCCCGTCGCGAGTCGCGCAAGCATCAGCGCGGCATCGTCGGTGAGGGTGATATTTTCTTCGCCCGCAATATATTTCAGTCTCGAAACGAGAACGGGGGTTGAAATTCTTCTGAAATCAAATCGCTGACAGCGCGAGATGACGGTTGCGGGGAGCTTTTGCATCTCGGTGGTCGCCAGGATGAAAACAACGTGCTCGGGCGGCTCCTCGAG
>JAFQGP010000072.1 GCA_017415485.1 Clostridia bacterium | reverse complement strand
AGCAATGCCTGCTCACTGCCGCCGTGCAAAATATGAAAAAGATTGCCATGTGGTGTACCGGCAATCTCTCATTTTTCTTCACCTTTCTCATTTTTCGCAAAAAAACAAAGCCTATCTCGCACTTGAGATAGACTTTGTCAGTGATCTGAGGGTAGCCAACGGCTACCCTTTATTCTTTTGGAGCTGTATAACGATATAGATGAAGAACCTCTTGGTGTTGCTTGCAACACCAACCATTTGCGCGCTATCACCGCTCGTCAGTTTCGCACATATTATGCGCGCAAATATAGGTTCAGAATCCCGTCCTTCTTGACGAAGAACCTCTTGCTGTTGCAACGCAACAGCAATCATCTGCGCGCTGTCGTAGAATTTTACTCTACCAACAGAACTTACTTCAAAAGATTATCAATAGTAATATCTTCTCCGTGATCGATCAACTTCGGATTTGCGGGATCGTCAATATTATATAAGAATCCGTAAATACCTTCGCCGTTGCTCGATGAATATTTGATCTGAACAATGACCTCATTGGCATTGTCGGTTTTTGCCATGGTTGATATACCTTTCGTTTGAAGATTCTCAAGCTCTTTGAATATCTCGGAAAATTCCGCCTTGGCAAGATCTATTACCGTTCCGTAATCTATCGAAACGTTTTCGCTTTTCGGTTTGTTATCGTCAGCGTTGCTGCAACCAAAGAAATTCAAACAAATCAATGTCAAAAACAAAGCAATTATCTTTTTCATAAAACAAAATCCTTTCGTGATCTATTTTCATCAAGCAACCCCATTTTTTTGAGGTTGCTTGATTCAATTTATGCATTTACATGCTTAAACTGTGCTCCGTAAAGCTCGGAGTAGAAGCCGTTCTTTGCCATAAGCTCCCCGTGGTTGCCCTGCTCGACGATCTTGCCGTCGCGCATAACGAGGATGCAATCAGCGTTCTTGATCGTGTTAAGTCGATGAGCAACGATGAAGGACGTTCTACCTTCCATCAGTTCTGCAAACGCCTTGTTGATCTTGATCTCGGTGCGAAGGTCGATCGAGGATGTTGCCTCGTCGAGGATAAGCATCGGTGGCAGGCAAAGCATTACGCGGGCAATGCAGAGGAGCTGCTTCTGACCCTGCGAAAGTCTGCCGCCGTCCTCGCCGAGGGGAGTGTCGTACCCCTGCGGCAGGCGTTTGATGAAAGAATGCGCGTGCGCCGCTTTTGCAGCCGCGATGACCTCTTCATCGGTCGCGTCGGGTCGTCCCATAGCGATATTCTCGCGGATAGTACCCGAGGAGAGCCAAGTATCCTGAAGAACCATACCGAAGCAGGAGCGCAGGCTTTGGCGGGTGACGGTCGAAATGTCCTTGCCGTCAACCTCGATAGAACCACCCGTGGGCTCATAGAATCTCATAAAGAGGTTCACAAGCGTCGTCTTTCCGCATCCCGTGGGACCGACGATGGCAATTCTCTGCCCCGGCTTGCCCCAGAAATTCATATTCTCCATGAAAGGCTTGTCGGTATAGCTGAATGCGAGCGAATGCGCCTCAAGTTTGCCCTTGAGTTCATCGGGCTTGAGTTCCTCAGCGCCCTCTGCTTCGGGAGTCATTTCCTCGGCGTCAAGCAGTTCGAACACGCGGAGTGCGCTTGCAAGTGAGGACTGAAGCTCGGTGATAACGCCCGAAAGCTCGTTGAAGGGCTTGGCGTAGTTGGAAGCGTAGGTGAGAAGTGTCGAGATACCGCCCGCGGAAATGCTACTTCCGGAGCTTATCGAAAGAAGTGCGGAAACGAGTGCAACGCCAAAATAAACGAGGTTATTGACGAATCTCGTCGCGGGATTGGTGATCGAGGAATAAAAGACCGCATTGGTCGTCACCTTGCGGTAACGGTCGTTGATCTCGTCAAATGCGGCGAGGCTGTCCTTCTGATGCGAGAACGCCGTGATAACGTCGCGTCCGCCAACCATCTCGTCGATCAGAGCCGTCTGCTCTGCCGAGGTCTCGCTTCTCTTCTTGAAGAGCGAGAAAGTGCGCGAAGCGATGAATCCCGCAACGAACATCGACATAGGTGTAAGGATCGCAACGATCAGCGCGACCTTCCAGTCGATGATGATCATAAACACAAGCGTGATAACGATTCCGAGGACACTCGAATAGAGCTGGATCAGTCCCGTAAGCAAACCTTCGGAGAGGCGGTCGGTGTCGGCGATGATGCGAGAGAGGACGTCGCCCGATGCGTGGTTATCAAAATACGCTACCGGAAGTTTTTGAAGCTTGCGGACTGCCTCGGCGCGGATGTCGCGGACGATCATCGTACCCGCGCGAGTTGCGATGAGGCGGACGAACCAATCAAGTACCGCACCCGCTACCGTCAGCGCGAGAATCAGGGGAAGAATTTTTGCGATTCCGTCAAAATCGACGTCTCCCTTGCCGACGATAAGGTCGATGCCGTTACCGACGAGGACGGGGATATAGTGCGACATAACCGTCGAAGCCGCGGCGAAAATGAATGCGATAATGAAAAGAGGGATAAATCTCTTTGCGAATCCGAGCAGGCGGCGGATGACGTACTTCTGCTCCGATTTTGTAAGCTTGGAGGTTTTCTTATTCTTTGCCATCAGTTTTCACCTCCATACTGAGTTTCGTAGGTCTCGCGGTAAACGGGGCAGGTTGCAAGGAGCTCATCGTGAGTTCCGATGCCCGCTGCCGCTCCGTCGTCAAGGACTACAATACTGTCCGCATCCTTGACCGCAGAGGGTCTTTGCGAGATAATGACCGTTGCGGGTGAATCCTCGAGCTTGGCTATATTGCTTCTGACGAGAAGGTCGGTCGCGTAATCGAGAGCCGAGAAGCTATCGTCGAGAATGAGGATCTTCGGTTTGCGGATAAGTGCGCGCGCGATCGCAAGACGCTGACGCTGACCGCCCGAGAAGTTTGCGCCTCGAGCTTCAACGCGAGCCTCGATGCCGCCCTCTTTAGCGAGGACGAAATCAAGCGCGCCCGCTGCCTCAAGAGCCGCGCGGATGTCGTCATCTGTCGCGTTCGGGTTACCCCAACGCATATTTTCGGCAACAGTGCCCGCAAAAAGATGCGATGACTGCGGAACAACTGCTATCAGCTTGCGCAGATCCATAACGGGATAATCCTTGACGTTTCTGCCGAAGACGAGGACTTCGCCGTCCGTGACGTCATAGAATCTCGGGATAAGGTCAACGAGAGTGGTCTTACCCGAGCCCGTACCGCCAAGTACGCCAAGGCGTTTGCCTGCGCCGAGTGTGAAGCTGACGTTTGAAAGCGAATCTTCCTTGCTGAGTCTGTAGCGGAAGGAAGCCGAACGGAACTCGATTGCGGGAGCGGAAAGATCGATCTCGACCTCCTCGTGCTCCTCGTCGCTTTCGATGGGCATTGCAAGCACGCCAGTGATCCTCTTGGCACAAGCGCCTGCCTTTGTCAGCGTTACGATGAGGTTCGCAAGCTTGACAAGCTCAACGAGGATCTGCGACATATAGTTATAAAGCGCAATGATCTGGCCCTGAGTGAGTCTGCCCGATTCAACGGCAAGGCCGCCGTTTTTGACGATCATAATGATCGCGATATTTACGATAACGTATGTGATCGGATTGAGAAGCGAGGACACTCTGCCCGCAAAGATCGTTTCCTTTGCGTGCGAGGTGTTTGCCGAGTCAAATGCCTCGACCTGCTCTTTTTCGTGGCAGAAGGCACGAATAACGCGCACACCGCGGAGATTGTCGCGCGTGTGTCGTGTCAGCTTATCGAGCTTCGCCTGCACCTTTGCAAACATCGGAATGCCGAGAAGGATGATCGCGAAGACCACGACCGCGAGTGCGGGAACGGCAAGTGCAAAGATTATCGACATTTCGGGGTCGGTGATATAAGCCATAACGACCGCGCCGAAAACGATGAAGGGCGAGCGCAGAAGCAGACGCAGACCGAGGTTGAGACCGTTCTGCAGACGGTCAACATCGGCGGTCAGGCGGGTCAGAAGAGCCGATGCTCCCGCTTTATCCGAGGACTCGCGCGAAAGATAGAGGGTATGCTTGAAAAGATCGCGGCGCAGAGCGCAGGAGAATCCGACCGATGCCTGCGCGGAAAAATACTGCGAGGTGATCGAAAGGACCATACCGACCGTGGCAGACAGCACCATAAGTCCGCACATACGCCAAACGAGCGCGGGATTGCCGTCCACGCCAACGCCCTTGTCGATGATCTCGGCAACCAAGAGTGGCACGAGGAGCTCAAGCAGAGCCTCCGTAAGCTTCATAAAGGGCGCAACAAAAGTCTGCCTTCTGTAGCCCTTTGTGTACTTCCATAACTGTTTCATTTTTTCACTCTCTTAAAATGATATTTTACAAATATTTATTATATCATATTTATAATATTTTTTCAATAGTAAAAGCAAATTAGAAGGTAAAATCTGCATAATTCGGCATTCCCCTTGACTTTTCGCGCGGATTGATATAAAATATAGTCAGAAAAGCAATCGGAGGAAGAATATGAAATATAAACTCATCAGAACGATCTCTGCGGTAATGATGCTTTTAACGCTTGCGGGATGTGCGCCTACCATACCCGACGAGACCTCTGCCGTCGAGGCTGACGTCACACCCGAACCCACGAAAGCAGTGGAAACAACTGCAGAAGCCACCACAGAATAAGAAACGACCGAGGAGGTTACAACCGAAGAAATGGAAGTAATGACAAATCCCTACACCCCGCTCAATTATGAGGATATCAAAGCCATCTGGCTTTCGCAGTATGATCTCAACAGCGTTTATTGCTCGGGCGGCTCGCAGAACAGCGAAACGACATATCGCAAATATCTCGATAAGATTCTTGACAACGTAGCTGCCAACGGTTTCAACACCGTCATCGTTCAGGT
>JAFQGP010000071.1 GCA_017415485.1 Clostridia bacterium | reverse complement strand
TGAGGGCGTGCCCGCAGGCATATACGCCCGAAGGATCTCGTGCCGCCTCCCATTTACAAGAGGCGGCGCGGTGCCTGTACGATGGAGTTTGATGTGAATAACCGTAAGACTAAAGTCAAACCGCTTTGTTAGCACATACTAAAGCCAACATAAACAAAATCACTATGTAATTTTGAAACTACATAGTGATTTTTCATTTTCATATACATTTAGTTTTTTGGTGCAGTACAGACCACTTCGCCAGCACCGCGCTGACCGAGGAACAACTCGGTCAGCACGATGATCCAATGTTTGCCTTCGGCAAACTGTAGGTCCGTCTTGTCGGCTTACGCCTCCATTTTCCTTTGGAAAACCGACAGACCTACCGGGCGCAAGCGGTCTGCGGACGCCGCCTCAGGATGACATCGTTTCTTCTTGCAGGGGCTGCCGCCCCTGCACCCTGCTTTGCGAGTGCGAACATAGCTTCCTGTTTTTTTGTATAATGTCACATAAGAGTTTTTATCATTCTTTGTCAGTAATCTGAGCACGAAAAAACTCAGCCGTGGTTTTCAGTAAGCCCGAACAATGATAAACGCCGTGTAAATCGAGTAAAGAATAACGCAGATCGCGCCCTCGATCCTGCCGATCTTTTTGCCTTTCGCTGCGAAAAGATAAACGATGAGGGTGACTATCGCAAGGAAAGCGGTGTCGGTGAGGAGTTCGCTATCGACCCGGAGCGGCGTGATCGCTCCCGTGATGCCGAGGATGAAGAGAATGTTGAAAAGACAGGAGCCGACGGCGTTTCCGACTGCGATGCCCGCCTCGCCCTTTTTCGCCGCGACAAGCGAGGTGACAAGCTCGGGAAGGGAAGTGCCGAGGGCAACGACGGTCAGCCCGATCAGCGTTTCGCTCATTCCGAGGTCGGCGGCGATCAGTTTTGCGTTATCGACAACGACGTCACCGCCAACCACAACGGCAAAAAGTCCGCCTATCACGTAAAGCGAGCTCAAAAGCCACGAAAGCTGACGCCCGACGCCCGTATCTATCGGATTCCGAAGTGCTTTTCTGATGACGAAAAATAAATACACGGCAAGCGCGGCAAGGAACAGTGCCGCTTCATAGCGTTTGATCACGCCGTCGATGACGGCAATCGCAAGCGCGCCCGTCGCAAAAATATTGACGGGCATATCGCGATTTATCACGTCGCGCTCGGCGGTAAGCGGGATGGCGAGCGAGGTGATCCCGATGACGGGCAAGAGATTGAAAAGATTCGAGCCGATGATGTTTCCGAGCGATATGGCGCTTTCTCCGCGGATGCTCGCGGAAATGCTGATCGCCGCTTCGGGCGCGCTCGTGCCGAAGGAAACGACCGTCAGTCCGATGATGAGCGGGGGCACGCGGAGCTTCGCCGCGATCGATGAAGCGCCGTCAACAAAAAAGTCCGCGCCCTTGATAAGCAGAAAAAGTCCTGCTGTCAGCAAAATGTATTCCATCCTCCACCTCCGCAATTATTATCGCCCGCATGAGGCACTTTAATGCCCTTAAATGCGCTTTTTTGCCCCTTAAAACAGCAACTCTACTGTCAGTAGAGTCCACTCTACTCACAATTTACATCTTTTTTGAACAGTATCTTGACTGTTGAGTACAAAAATAGTATAATTATGCTATAAAAATATCCCCCGGAGGAATTATAATGAACAGAAAGAAAGCATATCCGCTTTATGAAACCACAGTATTCCGCGATTTCCGCGTAATGGTCGAGCAGTCGGCTGCAAACTTCCCCGACAGACCCGCCATTTCCTATAAGAAGAACCCCCGCGACAAGGAAACGCAGAGCGTTACCTATATGCAAGCAAAGAATGACATCCGCAATCTCGGAACAGAGGAGATCGCCCTCGGTCTGCGCGACAAGAAGGTCGCCATCGTCGGCGGTGCTTCCTGCGGATGGGTCTATACCTATTTCTCGCTGATGGCTATCGGTGCCGTCACCGTTCCGCTTGACAAGGAAATGCCCGCACCCGACCTCGCGGCAACCATCGAGCGCGCGTCCTGCTATGCCATCTTCTATGGTGCAGAGATCGCGGGCAAGCTCGATTATCTCAAGGAGAATACCAAAGCTGAGCTCTACGTTTGTATGAACGGTGATCCCCTCAAGGAAGGCGATCTCGCGCTTGCATCCCTCATCGAAGCGGGCGGCAAGAAGTTCGCCGAGGGCGACAATTCCTACTATGACTACGAGATCGACCCCGACCGCCTTGCAACCATCGTTTTCACATCGGGAACCACCGGCAAGGGCAAGGGCGTTATGCTCTCGCAGACCAATATCGTCAGCGATATGACCCAGGGTATGTACCTATTTGACATAACTCCCAAGACCCTCAACGTTCTTCCCCCTCACCACACCTTCGGCTCGACCGTAAACTATGTCGGTCACTACGCGCAGGGCAGTGAGATCTATATCACCTCGGGCATCAAGTACCTTATCAATGAGCTCAAGGAGCAGCAGCCCACCCACCTCGTTCTCGTTCCCCTCTTTGTTGAAACTCTCTACCGCCGCATCTGGGCAACGGCAGAGAAGAACGGCATCGACAAGAAGCTGAAGATGGGTATGAAGCTCTCCGCGGCTCTCCGCAAGATCGGCATCGACAAGCGCCGCTCGATCTTCGCGCAGGTTCACGAAACATTCGGCGGCAAGCTCCAGATGATCATCTGCGGCGGTGCGGCTCTCAATCAGGATATCATCGATTTCTTTGACGCCATCGGCATCACCGTTCTCAACGGCTACGGCATCACCGAGTGCGCTCCCCTTGTTTCCTGCAACAGAAACGAGTGGCAGAAGAACGGAAGCGTCGGTCTTCCCATCATCGGCGAGGAAGTCAGAATTTTTGAGCCCGATGCAAACGGCGAGGGCGAGATCTGCGTCAAGGGTCCCAACGTAATGATGGGATACTACGAGGAGCCCGAAGCGACTGCGGCTGTTATCGACGAGGACGGCTTCTTCCACACCGGCGACTACGGTAAGCTTGACGAGGACGGCTGGCTCTTCATCACCGGACGCAAGAAGAACCTCATCATCTTCTCGAACGGCAAGAACGTATATCCCGAGGAGATCGAAACCGAGATCTCGCGCATCCGCGGCGTTCTCGAGGTCGTTGTTTACGCAGGCGAAAGCAAGGCGAACCCCGAGCGCGAGGTTATCGTTGCCGAGATCTTCCCCGACTACGAGCAGCTCAAGAACGACGGCGTGACCGACGTCAAGGAATACTTCGACGAGCACGTCAAGCTCGCCAACACCCGCATGGCCCCCTACAAGAAGGTAGGCCTCGTCAAGATCCGTAAGGAAGAATTTATCAAGAATACTTCCAGAAAGATCACAAGATTTAATATTGATAAGTCGATTGACTGACAACAGAAAACATCGGATACGGCTTTTGTGCCGTATCCGATGTTTTTTTGATAAAATTTTAATTACCCTATTCCATTTTTGCAAAAAATAGTGTATAATAATGTTGAAAAGTAAGAAGGGAAGGTGCGGACAGATGATTTTTACCATCGAAGAGATAAAAAACCGTGTAAAACCCGTTGCGGAGAAGTACGCTCTGCGAGCGGTGTACGTCTTCGGATCGTATGCCCGCAACGAAGCTGATTCCGACAGCGATGTCGATATTCTTGTTGACAGAACGGGCTCGAATATCAAAGGAATGTTTGATATGGGCAATCTTTACAACGATCTTTGCGATTGTATCGGCAAGGAGATCGATCTTGTGACAACTCAGACGCTTGCACAACAGATCACTCAAAGCAGAATTCCCCATTTTGTAGAAAATCTCCGTGAGGAAAGGATTCAGATTTATGGATAAATCAGATTGGCAAAAGCTTATTCATATCAGGGTTTATTGCGAAGATGTCGAAAGCTTTATCAAGCGTTTCGGATGTGATTACGATGTGTTTGTTAATGACAGGGCGTATTTTAACGCCGTGGCAATGTGCGTTTTTCAAATTGGTGAATTGGCAAACAGTTTGACTCCCGAGTTTCGTGAAAAAACGAAAAAGGATATGCCTTGGGATATGATACGCGGTATGAGAAATTGGCTTGCTCATTCATATGGTGAAGTGGATTCAGAGGTGCTGTGGGAAACAGCCAATAATGATATACCCAGATTAAAAGAATTTTGCATAAATGCATTAGTTTAATATTGCAACGCTTGAAGGCTTTCTTCGGGCGTTGTTTTTTATAAATTCAATCGAAATTTCTCGATTTCGTGCCTTCTTTTATTCTTCCCCCTTGACTTTTATTCCCATTTGTGCTATTATTATAATGTATGTAAAAATCCAACCAACCACGAAAGGGTTAAAAAATGAAAAGAACATTTATTGCCGACGTCAAGCCGGGCGAGCAGGTAAAGATCGCCGGTTTCGTTGAAAATTGCCGCAACAAGAAGGCACGCGCGTTCCTCGTTATCCGCGATATGACGGGTAAGGTTCAGGTCTATGTTGAAAAGGAAGGCAACGAAGAGCTTGCCGCTGTCGTAGATCAGCTCACCATCGACTCGGTCGTTACCATCGAGGGCGAGTGCATCGCTAACGAATACGTAAAAATGGGCGGAATGGAGATCATCCCTTCCTCGATCCGCATCGAATCCATCGCGGATGCGCTTCCCATCAAGGAAGACTCCGCAATTGACTCGCGCCTTGACTACCGTTGGGTAGACCTCCGCACCGAGCGCAACACCCTCATCTTCCACGTTCAGAGCGAGATCACCGCTGCAATGCGCGATTATCTTCTCAAGAATAAGTTTACCGAGCTCCATTTCCCCAAGATCATCGGCGCGGCTTCCGAGTCGGGCTCCGAGGTCTTCAAGCTCAACTATTTTGACCGCGACGCATACCTTGCGCAGTCGCCCCAGTTCTACAAGCAGATGGCTATGGCAGCGGGACTCGAGAGAGTTTTCGAGTGCGCTCCCTGCTTCCGCGCTGAAAAGTCGCACACCAACAAGCACGCGACCGAATTCACTTCCTTCGACCTTGAGTTCTCCTATGTTGAGTCCTTCCACGACGTAATGGCTCTCGAGGAAGAGATGCTCACCTACGTTCTCGGCAGAGTAAAGGAGAAGTACGGCGAGGATATTCAGAGAATCTTCGGCATTGAGACCGTTGTTCCCACCAATCCTTTCCCGATCCTTTCCGTTGCGGAGATCTACAGACTTCTTGAGGAAAGATACGGCTACACCTGCCCCGAGTCCGAAAAAGGCGACCTTACCACCGATGCTGAGCGTATGACTCACCGCCTCGTCAAGGAGCTTTACGGCCACGAATTCCTCTTCGTCACCGATTTTGCGCAGGACAAGCGTCCTTTCTATCATATGAGAGATGAAAACGGCGTTCCCCAGGGCTACGACCTCATCTGGCGCGGCGTTGAGATCACATCCGGCGCACAGAGAGAGCACCGCTATGATCACCTCTGCGCAAACGCAGCAGAGAAGGGTCTCGGCGAGGACGTTAAGTTCTACACCGAGTTCTTCCGTTACGGCTGTCCTCCTCACGGCGGATTCGCAATCGGCGTAGACCGTCTTACAATGCTCTTCCTCGGTATCCCGATCAAGGAAGCAATGTTCCTCTTCCGCGGTCCCGACAGACTTCATCCTTAAAAAACGCTTGTAAAACCGCGTTTTACAAGTGAGGATCGCGCGGACTCGCTTTGCTCGTCTGAAAGGTGTTTTTTTGGAGGCAAGCCCCCGAAAAAACGGATTTTATAAAAAAATAAACTTTTGCCGCACTGACCCGATCAATGCGGCAAGAGTTTTATATCCGAAAAATTGCATAAAGCTATTTACTTTTGCAAATAAATATGTTATAATATTATCAAACAACGGTTTGTCAAATATAAATTTGATAATATCACGGAGGCTTTGGATATGCAATTTATTGGAAGAAGAGAAGAGCTTGCCGAGCTTGAGAGGCGATTTAATTCCGGCCGTTTTGAAATGGGCGTGGTTTACGGCTCCAGACGTATCGGAAAAACCAGGTTGTTAAAAAAATTCGTTGAAGACAAGGCTGCATTCTATTTTCAGGCAAAGGAATCAAGCGATCTTGACAACAGAACGGCGTTTTCTGCCGCAGTCAATAAACTGATAGGCGTGCCTTACAGCTTTGTCTATCCGAGCTATTCCGAAGGCTTTGATGCTCTTCTCAAATATGCGGAAGGCAAGCCTTTCGTCATCGTGATCGATGAGATCGCTTTTATTGCGCAGTCGGACAAAGGATTTTTGTCCGAGCTCCAGTATAACATTGACCATAAGTTCAAAGATACCGAGATAAAGCTCATTCTTTCCGGAAGTACTATCTCATTTATGAAGGATATTCTGAAAAATAAGCGCGGACCGCTATTTCAGAGAAGCACTTTCGGAATGAATGTCAAGAAGTTGGTATACAGCGAGGCGTTGGCATTCCTTGACGGTCTTGACACCGAAGAAAAGATCAGCTATCTTTCGATCTTCGGAGAGCGTCCGTTCTATCTTGAAATGATCGACAAATCAAGGTCGTTTGACGAAAACATTATGAGTCTGCTCTTCAGCAGATTCGGTAACCTTGTTGAAGCTCCCGATAAGGTATTGCCCGCTGCCTCAAAGGATCAGAATACCTATAACACTATTCTGAAAGCTATTGCGCACAGAAAACGCACCAACAAAGAGATCGCTGATTACATCGGCAAGGAGCCCAATTATGTTGCGGCATATCTTCCTAAGCTTGTCGATAATGAAATTATCGAAAAACGCGAATCCTTCAATAAAAATCAAAAGATGAATTATTATGAGATCTCCGACAATCTCATTCGTTTTTGGTACAGATTTGTGTTTGACAACCGCGAGGAGATCCTGCAGGGTATGGGCAAGGTCATTTATGAAGCATCCAAAGAGGAAATATCCCTGTTTATCTCCTCCGGCTTTGAAGATGTGGCTCTGAGCTATCTGACCGAAAGAAACGCCAAGGGCGATCTTGGGTATTATTACGAAGTCATCCGAGGCTACAAAGCCGATAATTCCAAGCTCGGACGTTCCATAGAGCTTGACGGACTGGCTAAAGGCATAGGAAAAGCAAATGACCGCTTGCTGGTTGTCGAGTGTAAGTACCGCAACAAGCGATTGTCCCGTGCGGTGCTTGAGCACGTCAAAGAAAGTGCATCTGTTTTTCCTGCTGAATACTACGATATTTACCTTTTTTCAAAATCAGGATTTGCCGATGATATTCTCTCAATAAACGATCCACTCATTCATTTGATAACAGTTCAAGATATGGTAAGTCATTTGATTGAAGAAGTTAAATAAAAAATATTTTATTCAATCGGGATAATGATCCCGTAGGAGTCCCAAATGAACACTCAGGAAAAAGCAAAAAAGCTCATCCCCGAGCCTCCAAAGAATATTAAAGTTTTCAACACCCGCCGCAAGCCGAAGAAGCGCAAGTTTCTGCCTTGGGTGGCGCAGACCATCATTTCGTGGCCCGATCTCAAGAAGAGAAACGCCAAGCTGACCCGCACGAATATGGAGGCGCTTGACGGGGAGCCCTATCTCTTGCTCATCAACCACGCCTCGAAGGTCGATCTGAATATGATGTATAAGGCGACTCACCCCCAGCCGCTGGTCAACGTTATGACCATCGAGGGCTTCCGCGACTTCACCTTGCCGCTGATGGACCTTCTCGGTGTTATCGGCAAGAGAAAATTTATTCAGGACCTCAATCTTATAAGGAATATCAAATATACCATCAAGGAGCTCGGCGCGATCTTCGTGCTGTTCCCCGAGAGCCGCTATTCGCTCGATGGCACGACATCATATATCACTCCCTCGGTCGGCGCGCTCGTTCATATGATAAAAGTGCCGGTCGCTGTGCTGACGATCCACGGAAATTTTGTCACCCACCCGCAGTGGAACAAGAAGAACAAGCACACCTACGTTGAGGGCGAGATCCGCCCGATCATTCTGCCCGAAGAGGCGGAAAGCGTGTCCGCCGCCGAGGTCAACAAGCGCATCGCCGAGGCTTTCAAGTACGACGATTACGCCTGGCAGTATGAAAACAAGGTCGTCATCGACGACCCCGACCGCGCAAAGGGACTGCACTCGATCCTTTATAAATGCCCGCGCTGCGGCAAGGAATTCGAGATGTATTCCGAGGGCACCGAGCTTTGGTGCGGAGCCTGCGGAGCAAGATGGGAACAGGACGTCTACGGCAGACTCCACGCCACCGACGGCGGCGAAACTGTCTACGAGCACATCCCCGATTGGACGAAGTGGGAGCGTGAGTGCGTCCGCGAAGAGGTGCGAAACGGCACCTATTACTTCGAGGACAACGACGTGCGCATCGAAACGCTTCCCAACTGGACGAAGTTCTATAAGCACGGCCACGGACGTGTCATTCAGACCCTCGAGGGCACGCGCGTGGAGGTCGATTCCTACTATGGCGGCGGACCCACCACCCTTTTCCGTCCCGCGCTCGACCTTGACTCGATGCACATCGAGTATGACTACCTCGGCTGGGGCGACTGCATCGACATTTCCGTCCCCAAGGATTCCTTCTGGTGCTACCTCTCAAAGCGCGATCAGATCACAAAGATCTCGTTTGCGACCGAGGAGATATATTTCCTTGCGAAGGAGAAGGCGGCGCGTAAGAAAGTGGTCAGTGATTAGTGGACAGTGGACAGAAAGACGCGATTAGCTGAAACAACAGTCAACCTCAGCGGGAAGTTTTTGAAGATTCTTAAGGAACTTTTCGAAAAAAGTTCCTTAAGTCGACCTCCGCAGAGGTCGAAACACCCCCTGTGCTCCGAACCGACTGCGCCCCGCAGGCGGTTCGGACAAAAGCAAGTCTCTCCGAAATCGGAGAGGCTTGCTTTTGTCAATCTATATTTCATTCAGCACATCAATTGCTTTTTCAATGGAAAGAGCAGAAATGATCTTGTAAACTCTTGCACGGCAGGCGACTGTAGAGAGTGTTCCGGCTTCTTTCATTTTTTTAAGTGCTAACACCGCATCGACTTGTTCTTTTGTCAGCTCGGCATTGGCATTGAGACGATAAAGCCGCGAAGCCAAAGGACCTGACGCATAGTCATTTATTGATCGATGTGTCCGGACTTTTTTGGTCCGCCTGACGAATATGCTTTTTATTGATCTGCCAACGCCTTTGAACATAACTTTTTCAGCTTTCATTATTATTTTATTATTGTCCTATCATAGGACAATAAATTGTCGATAATATTATACAATATTGTTTGTCCTATGTCAAGACAATTTTGCCCAAATCGTCCTCTCATAGGAAATTAATATTGTATAAGGAGTCAGCAATGGCAAGAATTATCGACGGCGAGGCACAGAATATGATCGGCGATATTGTAAGAAAATACAGAAAAGCGGCGAAAATGAGCCAGCAGGAGCTTTCGGTCAAGCTCGAGCTTCTCGGCGTTTATGTATGCCGCGGCTCGATCTCCCGAATTGAGGATAAGTCGAGAACCGTGACCGATATCGAGCTTTATGCGCTGGCCAAAGTTCTTTCCATCCCGTGGGACGAGCTTTCGCCGAACGCGATGTTTTTAGATAATTAATAAAAGAGTCTGCTTCATTAAGCGAATGAAGCAGACTTTTTCTTATTCAAACTCCGTACAATCGGTGCAAACGTACCAGCCGGCGCCTTTGTTGTGACAGGTGACGTACATCGAACGACCTGAACCGATATTGAATCCAAGCTCGACATTTGTGATCTTTTCGCCGTCGGCGTTGGTGGTTTTGTTTTTTCTGAAACTGTTGAAGCGGATGTCATCCTCGGATAGACCAAGCTCTGCGAATTTGTTGCTCTCGAGAAGGTATTCGTACCCGAGCCGATATTCTTCGGTGTTCTTGCTTGATTCAAGCGCCGCGAAGACTATGGCAATTATCGACGTTGCCAAAATAAAGGAAAATGCAACCGCCGCGGCAATTATGGCGATCATCGCTTTTTTGCTCAAG
This sequence comes from Clostridia bacterium, assembly GCA_017415485.1. Taxonomy (GTDB): domain Bacteria; phylum Bacillota; class Clostridia; order Oscillospirales; family CAG-272; genus CAG-390. The sequence goes on along the minus strand of JAFQGP010000071.1, from coordinate 18,912 downwards.
CGAGGGATCTTTATATTATATGTTTCCGAGTTGTTTTCTTCGATATAATGCCCCGCCATCAGTTCATCGGGGCGGACACCGAGTATCTCCGCCAGCTTGAACAGAACTTCAACTCGCGGCTTGGAGGAGCCGTTTTCCCACTTTGAAACAGCCGCCGCAGTCACGCCGAGCCGATCCGCGATCTCCGCCTGTGTCAAGCCGTTTTTCTCGCGGAGCGTGCATACAAAATTGCCGAAATTGTAATCGTTCATTTGAGTTTTCCTTTCTTCAGTTCACCACAATTATAGCGCAAAAGGGGCGAAAAGTCAAGGAAAAGGATGTTGAATATTGGTTGATATTGGGTTTTATGAAGCATTGGATATGAACTCTATGCGCTTTCATAACCTTTTATCAATCTCGAAGCACAATTGTTTTCGGTAATGATATTATTGAAGAGCAATAAACAATCATATTGACAAATTTTGCAAACTGTGATATAATATGCACGGCGAAAGCCCGTAGGAGTACCATAACGGTGCGGTTGCTTCCTCTGAATTGGAGGAAGTGTAATCTTTTTTGCCTTCCTCCAAAAGGAGGGAGGTGGTAATATGGAAGAATACATTACATGGGACGATCTTATTAAGATCGCTATGCTTGTTATTGCCGTCATAACCTGTTTTAGAAACAAAAAAAGATAACCGCCCTGACTACCAATCTTTGCGGTTATCTTTATAACTCATTGAGGTAGCAACCGTATCGGTGCTCCTACATTATTATTATACAACGTTTTTTGTGTTTTGTCAATACTTTTTCTTTATAATTACTTGAATCTGTCAAACCACATCGTCAGCTCGTCTCGCATGACCTGCGTGGTGGTGTGTCCGACGCCGTCGAGGAGGTGGAGTTCGATGTAGCAGCCGGCGCGGCGGACGGCTTCGGTGTAACCGACCGAGATCATATAGTCGATCGTCCGGTCAGCAGTTCCGTGCCAGATCTTGATCGGGCAGGGAGGAATGACGACTTTTTCCCCGTCGGCGTTCACAAACGAGCGGATCTTGTGCGGATTGAAGCCGATAGTGTTCTGCTCGCACCATTCCTCGGTCGGGAAACGGTGAGTGATCCTTATTCTGTCGCGCGGCGAGTTACCGGTAGCCGGCTGCTTTTCGGTTTTATCCCATGAACCGAGGCAGGAGTGACCGTTTACGTCTACGGTGTCAAGATTCAGCCTTGGGAAGAAAATGCCCGCGGCGGTGACGATGTTCGGGAACATTCCGATGAAGTTGAACGCGCTCTGTCCACCCATCGAGCCGCCCGCGATCAGCACCTGACGCGAGAGGTTGTATTTTCTCGTCACATATTTGTATGCGCGGAAAGCCGCCATAAGGTGCTCGAAGCATCCTTGTGTGCGCCCGTGCGGCTCCGAGCCGTTGACGTCGAGCGCGGCGTAGCCCGCGTTTATGCATTGGGTGACAAAGGCAAGACCGCCGATCTGATTTTCGCTCTCGCACACGCGCATTCCCGAACCGTGGAAGGAGATGATGAGCGGCGTTTCCTCGCCGTCATCGGTATAGGAATCGGGCAGCGCGAGAACGCATTCGCATTCCTGCATATCAACTTGGTCGCGCACCTCGTCGGCGGTCGAGTCGCTGACGTCGCGGTAGTGGTTGTATTCGACGGTGAAGAATATGTATTCGCGCACCGAGCTGTCGCTCATCGGCTTGCCCTTGTGCGAGATCGGGCGGATAGTTTTTCTGATCTCCATTATATTTTTCCTTTCAGTTTCTCCATAATCCGGTTTCCGCCTTTGCCGAAATAGTCGTGCAGGGTCATATATTCGGCGTAAAGACGGTCGTATTCGCGGTGATTTTCGGGATCGGGGGAATAAATATCGAAATCCTTGCAGGACATCGCTTCGATGGCGCTTCGTTGATCGGGATATTCGCCCGCGGCGCAGGCGGCGTTGATCGCGGCGCCGAGCGCGGGTACTTGCGGGCATCGGCTTGCCATTATGGGCATACCGATCACGTCGGCGTAGATCTGCATCAGGAGCTTGTTTTTGCCGACGATCCCGCCTGCGGCGCGTATCTCACGGACGGGAACGCCGCTTTTTTCGTAGTTTTCAATTATCGCGCGAACTCCGAAGGCGGTCGCCTCGATGAGCGCGCGGTACATCTGCTCGGGGCGTGTCGCAAGTGTCAGACCGACGAAAAGACCTGTCAAGTTGGGGTTCGCAAGGCAGGATTTATTGCCATTAAACCAATCCAGAGCCATAACTCCGCCCGCGCCGATGGGGAGAGATTTTGCTTTTTCGGTCAAAAGAGCCTGAATCGAGATTCCGCGCTCTTCCGCCTCGCGCTCGTAGCGCGCGGGAACGCAATTTTTTGCAAACCACCCAAGCGCGTCGCCCGAGCTTGTCTGACCCGAGCCGTATCCGCATTTGCCGGGATAGAATACATCTATGATCGACACCGTCACGCCGGGCACTCGCTTCGGCTCGTCGCTCATTATCATGATTCCCGTCGAGGTGCCGATGGTCATTATCATCTGCCCCGCGCCATTGATCCCGATACCCATGATGGGCGAATATGAATCCGCTGTTCCCGCGGATATCGCGATCCCCGCGGGCAGCCCGAGCTTCTCCGCCATTTCGGGACACAATTTTCCCGCGTGCGCTCCGGGATAGGCGAGAGTCTTTTTGCCGAAAGCTTCGGAAAGCTTCTTCGGCAGACCGCAAAGGTCGGGATGAACGGCGGCAAGGAAGTCACCGTCGGGATAACTGCCGTTTTCGTAAAAGGCTTTTGCCCTCAAAAGCGGAGTGCTGAAGATCGGCTCGCCCGCGAGGAGCGAGGTCAGATAATCGGCAAGCTCAATGAAGCACGCACTCGTGTCGTAAACCGCGCGGTCGCGCTCAAAAGTTTCGATCGCCTTCATAAAGAGGCTTTCGGGCGAAATGCTTCCGCCGTACAGGTCAAGGTAGGGGCGGTCTTGCTCTTTGCAAATCAGCTCGACTCGCTTTGCCGCGTCTGATGCGCCGTGGTGCTTCCACATTTTTGCCCACGCTTGCGGGTGCGAGGCGAATTCATCCTTTTCGCAGAGAGGGAGAAAAGCCGAGTCCACCGCAAGCACCGTGCTGACCGTTGTATCCATCGCGATCCCGACGATATTCTTGGGATCATCGCACTTGCCGACAAGCTCGCGGACTACTTTTACAAGCGCCTCGCGGAAGTCGCGCGGGTGTTGGAGTGCAAAATCAGGTTCGAGCGGTGTGCCGTCGGGGAGGGCTTCGGTCATAACTCCGTGCGGGTACTCCATCGCCGCCTCGGCGCAGATGTGTCCGTCCGAGGTGCGGACAAGGATGCCGCGGCAGGACAGCGAGCCGAAATCAAGTCCAATAGTGAATTTTTCCATTTTCATTCCCTTGCAAGCTTATATATCAGATCGAAGGCAAATTCAAGATTCTCGATCGAGCAATGATCCTGCACGAAGTGAGAGGTGCAGGCGATCCATCTCTTGCCCCGAAGACGCTGTTGAAATTCTCGAAGAATCCGGGCGTCTGCATATAGCAGAATCGGCCTCTTTCCTTGTGGTGGGCGAGGGATGCCTTGATTTTTTCGTATGATGCGCAAGCGGGATCGGTGAAAAGACCGTCGCAAAGCAGAAGATCTGGCGTCAGCTCATCATTCTCCGCGGCAAGCTTTTCGACGAGTTTTTTGTCCCAGGGACGCGGTGCGCCGAAGATGTGTGCGGCGTCGAATTCGTATTTATCCTCAAAAGCGGCAACAGAGCCGAATCGCTCGGTGATCCGGTCGGTCAGATTGGCATAGACCCAACCGTAGATTGGCTGGCGGTCATATTCCTTGCCGAGTATCGCCGCGCGTACACGTTCCGTACTGTTCATAGAATTATCCCCCATTGCGGTAGATTTTTCTTTATTATAACATAATCAATGAAGTTTTGCAAGTAAATAAAAAAATAAAACACCTCGTGATCAATGCCTCGGTGCTTTCCGTATTCAGCTCAAAATGGTTATTACATCTATTATACAGCTTTTTTTGTTAAAAGTCAATAATAATATGGTAAGAAATTTTGCCCGAACGAAAAATCTCTCAATCAAACATAAAAAGCGAAAAACGAGGGGGATAAATATTATTTTGACTATTGACTTTTTTCGAAAAATATGAGATAATATAAAAGGGAAACTATTTTCCTACTTACCTTTCAAAGAGGTGTCTTTATGAGAATATTACTTGGCGGTCTCCATCAGGAGATCAATTCTTTCGCTCCCGGAAAAACTACGGCTGAGGAGTATAAGAGAAAACAGTTCCATCTTGGTCAGAGTATGATCGATCTTGCGGCGAATTTCAATCGCTGTAACGAGGGTACTGACGAGCTTGCGGGTGCTTACGGCGTTCTTCGCGAAGCGGGTGCCGAGGTTATTCCCGGCGGCTTTGTCAGCGCGCAGCCCGGAGCGATAATCGAACAGTCTTTTGTTGACGATTATATAGAACAGCTCAAAAGAGTTACGCGCGAGAATCTTCCTCTCGACGGCGTTGTTCTCGTTATGCACGGCGCGGCACAGAGCGAGGAGAGCGATGACCCCGAGGGTGATATTGTTATTGCGGTCCGTGAGATAGTCGGTGCCAACGTACCGATCACGGTTGCCCTTGACCTGCACGCCAATATCAGCGAACGAATGGTTAAGAATGCGAACACCGTTTCGATATTTCAGAGATACCCCCATGTTGACGTGTGGGAGACAGGCGAGCGCGCGGCGCGACTCTGCCTCGGCATCGTAAAGGGCGAGATCACGCCCAAGATGGCTTACGTGCAGATCCCCATGATCGTGCCCGCAAGCTCCTATACCACAGAGACCGAGCCCTTCCGCAGCCTTATGGCAAAGGGTCACGAATACGTGAAGGCGGGCAAGATCCTCGATTTCTCGATCTCGCAGATGCAGCCCTGGCTTGACGTCAAGGACGGCTATTCCTCCGTCGTTGCCATCGGCGAGGATGCGGAAGCTGCCGCAGAGATCGCAAAAGAGCTTGCCGAGGGTCTTTGGAATATGCGTCACGAGTTCAGGACCGACCTTACAAGCGTTGACGAGATCATAAAGATCGCGGAAAAGAACACGAGCGGTAAGCCCGTAATTATGAATGACTTCGCCGATTCCTCGAACGCGGGCTCTGCCGGCGACAGCCCCGAGGTCATCGAGCGCATTCTCGCCCTCGAAAGTGATGTCAAGGGCCTTATGTATATCAATGATGCTCCCTTCGTCAGCGCGTGCCGCGAGGCGGGCGTGGGCAACAAGGTAAGCGCCGATCTCGGCGGATCGATCAGCAAAAAGCTTTATCGTCCCGTACACGTCGAGGCAGAGGTCAAGGCGATCTTTGACGGAGTGATCCACTTCCACGGACAGTACGTCGATTTCGGACCCTCGGCAGTTGTCAAGATCCGCAACACCATCGTTGTAGTCACCACCCAGCACCGCTACAACGGCGACCCCGCGCTTTACCGTGCGTTCGGCTACGATCCCGTTGATTTCCGGATGGTAGTCGTCAAAGCGTGCACATCCTTCCGCGCGTTCTACGGCCCGCTGACCGATCTCATTTACCCCGCATCGACTAAGGGTGCGGCGACTGCCGATCTGCTTTCGCTTCCCTTTGAAAAGATCCCAGAAAGCTTCTATCCCTTCTCGGACGGCGAGTTCACTCCCGTAGCGATCGTAAAGTAAATTATTATAATAACATAAAGGAGACCACGATGAAAAAGACAGACATTGTCATCATTGGCGCAGGTGCCGTAGGTTCTGCGCTCGCGCGTGAACTTTCCAAGTACAAGCTCGACGTCACGGTTGTTGAAAAGAACTCGGACGTCGGCGGTGACGCTTCCAAATCAAACAGCGCCATCATCCACACCGGTTACGACGCAAAGCCCGGCACACTCGAGAGCCGCCTTGTCGTTGCCGCAAACCCCATGTACGACGAGATCTGCAAGGATCTTGACGTCCCCTTCAAGCGCATCGGCGCGATCCTTCCCGCATTTACCGACGAGCAGCTTGAGCAGCTTCCCGCGATCAAGCACAAGGCAGTCGAAAACCGCGTTTATGACGTTGAGTACAAGACTCCCGCAGAGCTTCTCGAAATGGAGCCCGAGCTCAATCCTTGCGTAAAGGGCGGACTTTACATTCCCCGCGAGAGCATCATCGATCCCTTCCTCCTCTGCATTGCGCTTGCAGAAAACGCAGCCGACAACGGCGTGCATTTCGAGCTCGCAACAAAGGTTATCGGCATCGAGCAGAAGGACGGCGCAGTTACCACCGTCAAGACCGACAAGGGCGACATTGAGTGCAAATACATCATCAACGCCGCAGGACTTTATTGCGACGAGATCGCATCCTACGTCGGCAAGAACGACTACGTTGTAACTCCCCGTAAGGGTCAGTTCTACATACTCGACAAGAAGACCTCCTGCAAGGTCAACTACATCGTGCTCCCCATCCCCACCAAGATCACAAAGGGCAAGCTGATGTGCCCCACCATCCATGGCAATATGCTCGTCGGTCCCACCGCAGAGGATATGCTTGATAAGTGCGACAAGTCCACCAATAAGGAAGGTCTTGACAGCATTGCCGCAGACGTCCGCAAGATGGTCCCGAACGTAAATCTCCGCGATTCGATCACTCAGTATTGCGGTCTCCGTCCTCACCGTAACCCCGAGGGCGTTAATATTGATATGTATGATGACCTTAAGGGCTACGTCAACATCTCGGGCGTTCGCTCCACAGGTCTTACAAACTCGGTCGCAGTTGCAAAATACGTCACCGATATGCTCATCGAGTCGGGTCTCAAGGCTGAGCCCAAGACCGATTTCATCAAGACCCGCAAGGGCACTCCCCACTTTGCATCCCTCAGCGCAGAGGAAAAGGCAGAGCTCATCGCCAAGGATCCCCGCTACGGCAACGTTATCTGCCGTTGCGAGACCATCACCGAGGGTCAGATCTGCGACGCCATCCATCGCACTCTCGGCGCAACCACTCTTGACGGCGTAAAGCGCCGCGTTCGCGCGGGTATGGGACGCTGCCAGGGCGGCTTCTGCGGTCCCAGAGTTTTCGAGATCATCGCGCGCGAGCTCGGCATTTCTCCCGATGAAGTTTGCAAGAACGATAAGGGCTCCGAAATGCTCAGCGGTTTTGTAAGATAAGAAGGGGGATATGAAAATGGCAAAGATTTATGACGTTATAGTTGTAGGCGGCGGACCTGCAGGCCTTGCTGCAGCGGTCGGCGCAAAGGAAGCGGGCGCAGAAAACGTGCTCATCGTTGAGCGCGACGTGAGTCTCGGCGGTATCCTTCAGCAGTGCATCCACCCCGGCTTCGGTCTTAAATATTTCAATGAGGAGCTTTCGGGCCCCGAGTATGCTTACCGCTTCATCGAAAAGGTAAAGGCTGCGGGCATCGAAGTTAAGCTTAACACAATGGTTCTCGAGGTCGGCGAGGATTCCATCACCGGCGTCAACCCCGTTGACGGTCTGTTCACAGCACAGGGCAAGGCGATCGTCCTTGCAATGGGATGCCGCGAGCGTACCCGCGGAGCAATCATGACTCCCGGCACACGTCCCGCAGGCGTTTATACCGCAGGCGCGGCACAAAGACTTGTAAACCGTCAGAATATGATGGTCGGCAAGAAGGTAGTCATCCTCGGCTCGGGCGACATCGGTATGATCATGGCACGCCGCATGACACTCGAGGGCGCAGAAGTCCTCGCAGTTGCGGAAATTATGGATTACACCGCAGGTCTGACACGTAACCGCGTTCAGTGCCTTGACGACTTCGGAATTCCGCTCCTTCTTTCTCACACCATCGTTGAGATCAAGGGCAACAAGCGCGTTGAGGGCGTTGTGATCGCAGAGGTCGATCCCGCCACCAAGCAGCCCATCGCAGGCACCGAGAAGCTTTATGAGTGCGACACTCTCCTTCTTTCCTGCGGACTTATCCCCGAAAACGAGCTCACCCGCGAGGCGGGCATCAAGATCAATCCCATCACAAACGGCCCCGAGGTCAACCAGTTCATGCAGACAAGCTGTGAAAAGGTATTCGCCTGCGGTAACGTCGTTCACGTAAACGACCTCGTTGATAACGTAACCGACGAGTCGATCCGCGCGGGCAAGTACGCGGCGCAGTACGCGCTCGGCACTCTCCCGAAGGCGGCGGAGATCCCCTCGGTCACCGGAAACAATGTCCGCTATATCTGCCCCCAGAGAATCTGCCCCGATGCGCCCGCAAAACTCTTCTTCCGCGCCGCCGCTCCCAAGCTCGGCGTAACGATGAAGGTCTATGCAGACGATAAGGAGATCTATTCCAAGAAGCTCATCAAGATCAACCCCGGTGAGATGGAGAACGTTGAGGTAACACCCGAGCAGATGCAGGGCGTCAGCGCCATCAAGATCGAAGTAATCTAAGGAAGGAGAACGAATTATGGTAACCAAGGATATTATTTGCATCACCTGCCCCCAGGGCTGTATCATCAAGGTTTCGGGCGACCTCGCCAAGGGAGAGATCGCAAGCTGCGAAGGCTTCAAGTGCCCCCGCGGTAAGAAATACGCCGAGAACGAATTCGTTCACCCCGTCCGCATTCTCACATCGTCCGTAAAGGTCGAGGGCGCAAGTGTTCCGCTCGTAGCAGTCAGAACCTCCGCACCCATCCCCAAGGAAATGCTCCTTCCCGCGATGGAGGAGGTCAAGAAGATCACCGTAACCGCCCCCCTCACCCCCGGCGACGTCATCGTCGAGAATTTCATGGGCACGGGAACGGATCTTGTTGCGTCCGGATGTATCGAGTAAAAATCTGGCAAAGACAGTTCATTATTGTTAATTAAGCAAAATAAAGATTGAATTATCTCGTCAATCTCGTCAAACATCTTGACAAGATTGACGAGATATTGTATAATATGAGCATATAGTTATGCGGAGGTCTCGAACATGCTGTATCGTGAAAGTGAGACGGTCGAATTAAAATCGGTCGTTGCAGAAGATATTAAGAAAGAGGTCATTGCTTTTGTCAACAGCGCCGGCGGCAAACTCTATATTGGCGTAGCAGATGATGGAACGGTGATAGGCGTGGATAATGCCGATGAAGTGACTCAGCAGGTGGCAAATATGGTTAGGGACGCGATCAAACCCGATGCTACTATGTTCATTCATTATACAACCGAAGAAGAAAATGGAAAACAGATTATTACTGTAGAAATTCAGCGAGGAACAAACAGACCGTATTATCTTGCAAAGAAGGGGCTCCGTCCCGAAGGTGTTTATGTTCGTCAGGGGACATCCTCTGTTCCCGCCACCGATGCTGCCATCCGCCGAATGATAAAGGAAACTGATGGGGATCGTTTTGAGATGATGCGTTCGCTGGAACAGGAATTGACTTTTTCGGATACCGAAAAGGAATTTGCCAAAAGAAATTTGGAATTTGAGCAGCCACAAAAACAGACCTTGAAGCTCTACAACGGAGACGGCATTTATACAAACCTTGCTTATCTGTTATCCGATCAATGTGCCCATACAGTAAAGGTCGCTGTTTTTCAGGGTACTGATCAGAGCATATTTAAGGACAGGCGGGAGTTTTCAGGTTCGATCTTGCGCCAACTCAATGATGTATATTCCTACATTGACCTTTCAAACCCTACGCGTTCGACGTTTGAAGGGCTACTTCGTATAGATACACGGGCATATCCCGAGGTTGCCGTTCGCGAGGCACTATTGAATTCTCTCGTTCACAGAGACTATTCCTTTGCCGCGAGTACTCTTATCAGCATTTACACCAACTGCATTGAATTCGTTTCTATCGGTGGTCTTATGCCGGGTATTGATATTGACGATATTATGATGGGCGTATCCGTTTGCCGAAACCCCCAACTTGCCAACGTTTTTTACCGGTTGAAACTTATCGAGGCATACGGTACCGGTATTCGAAAGATCTTCTCTGCGTATGCGGGATTGAATGTGCAGCCTGTGGTGGAACGATCCAATAATGCTTTCAAGATCGTTTTGCCAAATATCACGATAGGATCTGTTTCAACAGTTACAGAACCCAACACGCAGGAAAAAACTGTATTACAGCTTGCATCCGACAATAACGGTGTTACACGTGCCGATGTTGAAAGAGCTTTGGCTTTAAGCGCTTCCTCTGCCTCACGGTTGCTCCGTCGTATGTCAAAGGACGGTCTCTTGATACAGATCGGTTCTGCGAGAAACACAAAATATATTTTGCCTTAAAGACCACAAAGGAGCCCAAAATGGAACTCAATCAGCTTCTGAACCACGATATAACCTGCTCTTGCGGACGCACGCACCGCTGCGATATCGACCTTGTTGACATCGGACGGGGCGCGATCTTGCGCCTGCCCGAGAGCGTGAAGAATTTTGAAAATATACTCCTCGTCGCCGATTCGAATACTTTCGCCGTCTGCGGCGAGCGTGTCAGTAACTTGCTCGGCACGAAGATCAAGGACACCTGCCTTTTTGTAACCGATGATCTCCTCGTCCCCGATGAAGCGGCGATCGAAGCGGTAAGGGCAAAAATGACACCCGCGACCGACCTCATCCTCGGCATCGGCTCGGGCGTTATCAACGACATCTGCAAATACGTTTCCTTCTTCGCGGGGATAAGCAGCGGCATCGTCGCAACCGCACCCTCGATGGACGGCTTTGCTTCATCCGGCGCGGCAATGATCCTCGGCGGAATGAAGATCACCGTCACCACCCACGCCCCCGCCCTCATCATCGGCGATACCGAGGTGCTCAAAAACGCACCCGCAGAGATGATCCGCTCGGGCTACGCCGACATAATCGGCAAATATTCCGCGCTGAATGATTGGAAACTCAGCCGGCTCATCAACGGCGAATACCTCTGCCCCGAGGTCTATGCCCTCGTCAAGGAAAAGACCGACCTCATCCGCTCGCTCGCAAAGAATATCGCCGCGCGCGAGGATGCCGCGATCGAGGAGCTGATGCGCGATCTCGTTCTCATCGGCGTCACGCTCACACTCCTTTCAACCACCCGCCCCGGCTCGGGAAGCGAGCATCACCTCTCGCACTATTTCGAGATCACGGGCATTCTTAAGGACAAACCCTACTTCCTCCACGGCACCGACGTCGGCTATTCCACGGTCGTCACCGCCCGCCTCCGCGAGGAGCTCCGCGCACTTGCAAAGCCCGACTTTGGTATGGTTTCGGATGAAACGAGAGAGAAGTGCTACGAAAAGATCTATGGCAAGATTGCCTGCGAGGTCAGCGACCTTCAAAAGAGCGCGGGACGGTACGCAAATCCCGTGAACGACATCTATCGCGATAAGTGGGAAGAGGTCGTTGCCATCCTGAACGAATGCCCCACCGCCGCCGAGATCGAGGAAATGCTGACCGATTGCGGCTTCGATCTTTCCCTCTTCGAGAAAATGTACGGTGCGGAGAAGATTCAAAACGGCATTTGGTTCGCCAAGGACCTCAAGGACAGATATTCGGTCCTCTGGCTCTATTTTAACGTATTTTTCAGCGAAAGCGAGGCAGAAAAGATTCTATGAAAAGCTCTACATTTGAATTTATGAGATCCTCCGTCGCCGCCGAACGTCGCGCGCTCGACGTGCTGTATGGGCAGATGGATGAAAACGAGTTCCTGAAAACGCTTGAATATATCTTAAAATCCAACCTTGTTATCCTCTCCGCATGCGGATCTTCGGGATTTGCGGCGAAAAAGTTCGCGCATTCGCTCTGTTGCGTCGAATGTCCCGCAAAATTCGTCCCGCCCTCCGAGGCTGTCCACGGCGGTATGGGCGCGCTGAAGAAGGATAACCTTCTCATCCTCGTTTCCAAGGGCGGCAAGACCGATGAGCTCATCCCGCTCGTTTCGATAGCAAAATCCAAGGGCGCAAAGATCGCCATCGTCACCGCCAACCCCGATTCCGAGCTTGCCCGCAAGGCGGATTCCGTGCTCCTCCTGCCCGACGTCCCCGAAAGCGACGTCTACGGCGTCATGTCCACCGCAAGCTTCGCCGCGACCGTCGCCATATTCGACGCGCTGATGATGGGGATTATGGAAGAAAAGAACTACGCCCTATCCGATTTCGCCCTTATCCACCCCAGCGGAGCGGTGGGGAAGAAGATAAATTGATGATAAAAACCGCAGCAAAACTGCGGTTTTTATCATTTGTGAATATACATCCTCGAATCCGTAGCCTCTCCGTCGCCTCGGGCGGGGCAGAGGTATTCCCATCCGTAGCGCTCGTAAAAGGAGTCGTGATCCGTCAGAAGATATAGGGGCGAGATGCCGCGGCTGTTCATATCTTTGCAGACATGATCGAGAAGCGCACCCGCGATTCCTTGCCCACGGCAGTCGGGCTCGACGAAAACGGCGCAAACATTCGGCGCAAGGTCGGGTCGGTCGTGAGAATCGTTTTCTATTACTCCAAGCCCGCCGATGATCCGCCCGCCTTCAAGGGCAACATACCACTCGGGAACTGCGGATTTGCCCGCAAGGCACTCCGTCATGCTCTCAAGATATGCCTCTTCGGGTATGCCCCATTTTTCGTGAAACCACCGCGCCATCGTTTCTTTCATCTCGGGACGCGCGGAAAGCGTTATAATTTCATATTTCATTGTTGTACCCGTCACTGTCCGAAAACATATCGACCAATCTTTCAAAGTAATGATAGCTGCTGAAGCATCCGTAAAATTCAAGAACCTGACCGTCCCCCGAGTATTTTCCTATGTAACCCACGAATGCTTCGTTTTCGGAATCACAGTTGACTATCAGAAAATCACCGTTTTCATATGTCAGCCGCAAGCTGATCCCACGCGGTGAATTAAAGACGTAGTAATGGTATAAGATATCGGAATTGCTGAGAGTTTTGAGAAAATCGACTGCTTTTTCATCATCCAACTGTTTTACGACGGTGCATTTTGAATTGTCAAATGGCAAAAGATCGTCCGAGTGATCGGGAACCCAAGAGGCAAATCCTTTTTGATCCGTATTGTTGTAGTCTATAAGCTCTATCTGTACTACGTTTTTTGTAAGTTCGTCAAAGCTGAGGTAATACGACCCCGGATCACACGCACTCAGTGACACGCACAGTGCAAGTATAAAGACGAAAACGAATATCTTTTTCATGCTGATACCTCCTTTTCTAAATTATATCATAAAACAACAAAAACCGCAAGTCCGATTTCGGATTTGCGGTTTTTCAGTTTTAACCTTTATACTCTTGTCCGCCTATGAGCAGTTTGTAACCGTTCAGCTCAATGCCCGAGGTGTCGCCCGAGAGGGAAGAGATCGAACTGTCAGCGGTGAGGATCCACTTGCTGCCGGCATCCATTGTGAGATCAACTTTGCCTTCGTTCAGAATTGCGCCGTTTAGTGTGCTGGCGGTCAGATTGAGTTCGAGCGTGGAGATCTTATCCACGGTAATATTTCCTTCAAGAACCTGATCTTTTGCATTGAAGGTGCACTTGCCGCCGTTTTTGCCATCCTTGCCCCATCTGCCCTCGGACACGATAAGCAAGCCGCCGTCACTCGAAAGAACAAGCTCGGTGCCCGTGAGGTTTATGATGCTGCTTGTGTTCGTGCAGTAAAACATCGCTCCGCTTTGGGAGATGAGTTTGCAGTTCGTTGCGGTAAGGGTGCTCGTGCCCTCCTTTGCGTCGCCCGATGTGCTTTGATAAAGCATAATGTTCGAGCGGATGCTTCCCGTCTTCGTGGATTGATCGTTGCCCGAAAGCGTGCAGTTTTCAATGGTTACGCTGTTTTTGCCCTCGATAATGATCGCGCGCGACTTGGTCGAAACACCTTCGGCGTTCTTGACGGTGATCTCGGCGGTCGAATAGATAACGGGACAGCCGTCCTTGCCGTTCGAGGTGTAGGAGCCGCCGTCGATAACCAAAATACCGCCGCCTCTGTCGGAGCGGATCGCGGCTTTGCTTTCCGACGTTACTGTCAGATTGTTTCCGTAAAGCGTTCCGCCGCCCGCAACCTGAACGCCTCCCGCGCCGCTGCCCGTTACAGTCACGGTGCAGTCGGAAATATGAATAACGCCGTTCTGATAGGCAAAAACACCCGTCGCATTTTCTGCATTGGCTTCAATTATGCAATCCTTGACTGTAAGTTCGGCGTTGCCGTAAACGCGGATGCCCGAATTGACACCCTTGAAGTTGGAATCGTCAACGCTCGATGCCTTTCCCGCACTTTTCTTGATAACCGCGCCTGTCACGGTAGCCTTGGTGGTTCCCGATGCCTCAAGCGCACTCTCATCGACCCCCGTTGCGGTGTAAGTGCCGCCCGTGATGGTGTCGCCGTTCTTGATGACGGTAGCAGAATACTCGGCGGAGTTGTCATAGCTTACCGTGGTATCTTCTGTTTGCGGAGCATCTGTCGTCACTTCCTCTTCTTGAGCTACCGTTTCGGAAGTTGTGCTTGAGGATGATTCCTCTGGAATATCTGCTTCTGCTTTTCCGCAAGCGCAGGCAGAGAGTATGAGTATCAGCGAAAGAAATATTAAAGCGAACTTTTTCATAGTGAAACTCCTTCGTCTTTTTTCATAATTATACTCTGCTTGCGTGTAATTTTGATGAAAGAAGAATGATCATACTGTGGAGTTGAGTGAAAATATGCCGCCGATCAATTTTCAACTTTTATTGATGATTCACCAATCCGATTGACATTTTTCGGCTTTTGTGATATTATTATTCCGGTAAAAATATAGATTACGCAAACAACTATGCCGATCGCGGCACAGCGTGTGCCGTCATTTTTACGGAGGAAGTATAATTTGAATCATATATATAACATTGGCGCAGACGAGATCCCGGTCTTTTTTTCGACCGATGACAATTATATCCCGTTCCTCGACGTCGCGCTCGCTTCGATGATCGAAAATGCATCGAAGGAGTATAAATACAGGATCGTCGTTCTGAACACGGGTCTTGATCCCGAAAATGTCGCAAAGATCAAGCAAAGGGAACGTGCGGGATTTAAGATAGATTTCGTCGATATGTCCGAGGACTTGAAACATATCAAGGCGCGCTTCAAGAACGTGTATCACTTCTCGATCGTGACCTATTACCGCCTCTTTATCGCCTCGATGTTCCCGAATTGCGATAAGATAGTCTATCTTGATTGCGATCTCGTCGTCCTCGGCGATATTTCCGAGCTCTACTATACCGACCTCGGCGACGCCGTTTTCGCGGCGGCTCCCGAGCAGTTCGTCCGCAATACTCACGAATTCCGGGTTTATGCCGAAAAAGCCCTCGGCGTTGACCCCGACGGATACGTCAACGCGGGCGTCCTGGTGCTCAGCCTTGAGCAGTTCAGAAGAAATGATATCGAAAAGAAATTCGTCGAGCTTCTTACCGAGTATGACTTCGATCTGCTCGACCCCGATCAGGCTTATCTGAATTATCTTTGCGACGGCAAGATCCGAGTTCTGCCGAACGGTTGGAACAAGGAGCCGATGCCCCTGCCTTGCGAGGGCAAAAAGAATATCGTCCATTACGCGCTTTACAAGAAACCCTGGCAGTATGATGACGTCATCGACGGAGGCTATTTCTGGCATTATGCGAAGACCTCCCCGTTTTATGACGAAATCCTTCGCCGCCGCGCGTCTTTCGGAGAAGTGGAGCGCGCAAAGAGCGAGGCTGTCGCGAGCGAGATCCTGGTTCACGCGAACAATATCGTCGCCTCGGATCGCACTTTTTTGAAATTACTTAAGGACCGTTGAGAGAAGATGGAAAAGTCAGCACATAAACTCGAATTGCAGAGAAGGATCGCGGAGCTTGAAAAGAAAGAGCTCTGGCATCTTGACGTTGAGGACGACCCCGAAACCTATCCCCTGATGCCCGATATGGTGGACTATCTCAATGAAAAGCTTTCGAGCCGCATCAAAAATAAGATAGCCAACATTTTCGGCGCGCGCTTCTTCGACAAGCTGATCGCAGCGCGCCAGCTTATCATAAAGGAAGTCCGTGGCATAGAGAATTTCAAAGCCGTAAGTGGCGGAAAGATCGTCACCTGCAACCACTTCAGCGTGGGCGATAACTATGCCGTTTGGGTCGCTCTGCGCGATCATATGGACGGAAAGCTTCTTTATAAGGTAATAAGAGAGGGGAACTATACCAATCCCCCGAAGCCCTTCGGGCTCTTTATGCGCCATTGCAACACCCTTCCGCTTTCAAGCCAGCTGCCGACGATGAAGAAGTTCCTGAAGGCAGTTTCGGTACTCCTTGGCAGAGGCGAAACGATCCTTATCTACCCCGAGCAGGGAATGTGGTGGAACTACCGCAAGCCCCGCCCGATGCAGGACGGCGCTTTCACCCTTGCCGTCCGAAACAAGGCACCCATCGTTCCGATCTTTATCACAATGGAGGACAGCGACGTCATCGACGGCGACGGCTTCCCCGTTCAGGAATTCACCCTCCACATCCTTCCCGCCATCTATCCCGATCCTTCGCTTTCGCCCGCCGAGGCAAAAACGAAGATGAAGAACGAAAACTACGAGGCGTGGGTGAAGGTCTACGAGGATTTCTACGGCAAGCCTCTGGTATATTCCGAAGAATGAAGCTCTATCTGACAACCATCGGGATCGCGATGCTCGTGATCTCCGCCGCCAATCTCGCCTTCGGCACCGCGGCTTGGTATTACGTGGTGATCTCCGTGATCTGGTGCACCGCTCTGCAGTTCGCCATCGACGGCTCGCTTGCGTTCCTGATAAATAAAATGCCAAACAAGTGGTTCGGCGCGGATAACCTGCTCTACCACGTGTCGGAAGCCGAAAAGAAGCTTTATAAGAAGCTGCGCGTGAAGTTCTGGAAGGACAAGGTCTGGGAACTCGGCGGACTCGGCGGTTTCAGCAAAAAGCATTGCACCGACCCCTCAAACCCCGAATATATCGAAAGATTCATCATCGAATGCAACAAAGGCGTGCTGACGCACAGGCTGTCCTACCCCGCAGGCTTTCTTGCAATGCTGACGCTTTCGGGTATTCCCGTCTTCACGGTAGCCCTCCCCGTTGCGATCGTGAACGTGTATCTGAACATCCTGCCGACCTTGGCTTTGAGATATAATACCCCGAAGCTTAAGCTGATCCTCGAGAGATTGAGAAGGAAGGCGAAAATAGAAAAAACGGTATCGTGAGGTACCGTTTTTTCTATATCGCAACCAAATCACGGCGCAAGCCGTGTATGTAATCGCTCGCTTGCGAGCGTATGGAATCCGCAATTTATTGCGGTATGGAATCATCCCGAAGGGTGTATGGAATCAAGCCGCAGAAATACATGCTACGAATGATGCCATACCGCTTCGCGGATGCCATACACGCTGCGCGTGATTCCATGCCAAGCCTGCGGCTTGGATAAAATCATAGGGCTCTCATACTCGCACTTTCGTTTCAGTTTGATAAAAAGATCTCAGTCCGATGATTTCATTTCTATCATCAAAGATCGGAGTGGGATGTACAAACCAAATGTCCGAAACGCGAAGATATTTTTCAATATCGCTATCCTCAACCTCGGCAAATACCGTCAATACCTCCTCACCGTCGGGTTCAATGCGAAAGATCATTTTCTCTCCGGTTTCCATTTCAATTAGAAGATGAGAATCATATATCACTCGGTCCCTTTCTCCCGTAATTGTACTCTCGAAAATTTTGATCTTCTGGATTTTTCCATAAGGGTAAGGTAATGTTTCACACGCAGTCAATTCCATCTCGGCTTTAGAAATATTCGCAGTAAATACCATTCTGTCGATTCCGTCGAAACAAGTGTCTGTATCCCGATCTGCCGTAAGAGAAACCATACACAAATCCGATTCATCCGGACGTTTTATATAGATGTTGACTTTGTGAGATTTCGCCCGTCTGTTATCCACAAGCATAGAAACGATATCAAGCCCGATGAGTTCCCCTCCAACCAAATCTTTCAGTGCTGAACACATTTCTTCATCTATGTGATATCTGAATGTGTTTCTGCTTACGCCTAAAGCATCTGTATCTCTCCAATAATCCTTGCCCAACCGTTTCAAATCAGATCCACGTATAACCGCTCTCATTTGGACGCAGGGAGAATCCCAAAACCATTTTGGAGCATACAGCGCATTATCGCAAAATGTTACTTCAAGGTTATCGGATATGCGACAAGGCTTTTCACTGCTTTTTATTATTTTTCCATAAATATTCCACCATCCGACGTAAGTCGTTTTTCCTTTTTCATCTTTCCCAAAGTCATACACTTCATCGGGATCTTCCAAGTCAAGTCCGAGCTCATTAAAACGCTTTTTTACATCGTCGGAAAAGGTGTGCATATATTCTCTGAAAGCGCAGCAAGTCGGACATCCGCAGAGGGACTTTTTCTCCGCAAGCATTTTCATTTTTTCTTCGTATACATCAATAGTGTAGTCTTCAAATTTAAGTATCATCACTATCCTTCTTTCGCTTCGAATCATTGACAATAGTATCCATCATGCCCATATATGCAGTACATCCCTGCTCTAAATCCTTTTTCGTCTTTCTGAAAATATTATATCACAAAAACACAAAAACCGCAATCCTTTTGTATCGGAATTGCGGTTTGTGTTTGGCAAGTTTGAGAGGAATAGATATCTTGACTCGTAATATAAACAGCGGTATAATAAAAAGTCGAAAGGCTTTGCCTTTCTTCAGACTGCTGACAAACTTGTATATGGAAAAACAATATGTCAAATTGCACAATAATAGTCAAGCATCTGTGTTCGCGCTCTCTAATAGGGGTGCAGGGGGCGAAGCCCCCTGCAAGAAAAACGATGTCATCCTGAGGAGCGCCCGCAGGCGTATGCGACGAAGGATCTCGTGCTGACCGAGTTGTTCCTCGGTCAGCGCGGTGCCATTAAGATGAAGTCTGCAGTAAATGGCCGTATAATTTT